>SXIZ01000182.1 GCA_005779525.1 Methylococcaceae bacterium | reverse complement strand
GATTTCATCAAATAATTTGGAGACTAAAACGCTACCACCCAGAATATGGTTGCCGACATACAATGTAAAGTAGTCAGGGTCGAGACGATAGGAACCGGGTAAACCTACCAATACATGTGTTTGGGTCGATGGAAATTCAATATGTTGCTGCTTGGCGGCCGTTGGCATCACCACATCGGGGAGTGGTTCGGGCTTCACACCCACGGTTAAGCCCTTAAGTAATGTTTCCGCGGTGGCTTGCGCAGTGGCTTTATCTAAATCGCCGACGATTACCACCATGGCATTCGCCGCTACATAATAGCGTTTGTAAAAGTCTTTGATATGCGCAAGAGTAAGCGCGGCGACGGTATTTAAATTACCATCGGTGGAATGTGCGTAGGGATGTTCGGCATATAAGGCATTATTAAACGCAATATCGGCTTGTGCACCCGGAAGTTCTTCCATTTGTTTTAAGCCAGCCAACGTGCGGCTTTGCTCGCGCTTAAAATCCGCCGCATCGAAACGGGGTTTACTTAAAATGGTTTGCAGGGTTTCAATCGCGCTTGCAAACAGCTTAGGATCCGTCAGGGTGCGGAGTTTGACTGTGCTGTAATCAATGGTCGCACTACTATTGAATTGGGCGCCAACGCTTTCAAAACGCTGGGCAATGGCATCGGCATTCCATTTACCCGCGCCGTTTTCCAATAATGACGCCGTGAGTGCAGCAATGCCAAATTGTTTACCATCGCGTGCACTACCCGCATCAAAGACTACCTGGATATCGGCCATCGGTAGACTTTGAGTTTGTATGTAATAGACTTCACCGCCTTGCGAAGTTTGCCAGTGTTCTATATTAATCTTGGCATTGACTGCAGGTGCCAAAAATAGCAGGAATAAAGCAAAAGTTTTATATATCATGACCATCCATTGAGTTGCGTACTGAGAAATTAAGTATAGAAACGTTGGAATGTTTTGCGGCTGTAGTATTTGCAGGGTGAATTCAACACTATCAACAGGAGTGTGCCTTAGTAAGCTGTCATCCTAAGCTTTATGTGTGGAATTAACTGCATTTGAAATGACCACCCAGAATTCAAAACTGGTTGGGGACTTACAACAACTGCAACAATTCGTGAGCTAAGAGTAACATTCTCTTGCTAGCAGTGACAATAGCAAGACCTATAAGTTCAGCTAAATTGCGGCTGAGCATTTAGCTGAATGGATTATTCGCCAACAATCGCTTCGAGTTGCACCCAGGTAATTGCGGGTGTGGTGGTAAGCGTTTTCTGGAGCTGATAGTGGCTCACGCCAGCGACGGATTCAACTTGGATGGTATCGTTAGGCTTGAGTAAGCTGCCGTTGTAAATGAGGCTACTGGGTTGATTCAGGCTGTCAATTTCTGGAATTAAAAGTGCCCAGATGCCTTGTTGTGTCTGGTAGCGACGGCAGACATACACTAATTGTGTTTGAAAGCTTAGGACTTCCACCCCAATGCGCAAGGCGTTATCGTCTAATTGATTGATTCTGCGGATCAGGCTGATTTCTAAATTTTGGGTGCCGCGATCTACTAAACCTAAAATATCTCCGATTTTTACATCGACATCTTGATTCTGGGTCATCAAGCCATAGCCTTTGACACTGCTATCTAGAATAGCCAATTCACAGAGTCCTGGATTATTCAACAAACTGGCGTTTAATGCGGCATCATTATTCAGATTGCTGACACTTAAAATTCTACCTAGGCTAGAGTTTTGGGTTTCAGGCTGGGTCAAGGTAGTGCGCATCTGGTGAGCAACTTCTTCACCTAAAGGCACTAAATCGAATTTGGACGGCGCTTTGGGTTGAAAAATCGAGGAAGTCTCAGTGCTAGAGACTTTATTAACTAAATCACTGTTGCGACTACGAAGATAGTCCAAAATCGGATTAAATCCAATGATACCTGGGTGCTGAATATTTTTTTTGACCCGGGTAAATTTGCGTTTACGCACTAACCCCAGGGTGCTCGCGGCTTTTAAGATGGCTTCATGCTGAGACTTGTCCAACGTTGAGGTAGTCGATAATTGGCGTATCGAATCATGCATCGCTTTGGCAGCCCGCAGACAGTAGCAAAAACGTATATGTTTTTCGGGAGCGGTTTCGGTCGTTAGAATCTTATGTGGCCCCTGGTCGGACAGTAAGTTAAAAGTGTACATCCCCGTTTGCATCTCTTGCTGACAGGTTGGATAGATTTTGGCGTTGTGGGCAAAATCTAACAAATGGCGGAAGATAATTTGCTGTTCCCGTGCCCGAAACTGTTGGGTATCGCACAAATGAAATAACACTAAATATTTGAATTTACTTTCTATGCTGAGCGGGATTGCCGGAGGTGATTGTTGGTCCGGTACAGGATATTTACACGTAATGGGTAAAAGCTTGGATTGTTCAGCATAAGCATACAGAGTATAGCAATGTTGCCAAAAGCCCTGGGGAACTTGATGATAGCTAAAAGAGCTATGCAGTAATGTTTGCGCCAAACTATCGAAGGATAGGTGCAATGTTAACACATGCAGTTCTTTGCCCGCTGAAGGATGGGTTTCAAGATTCACCCATAAAGCCAACGCAATTTCAAAATAGAGCTTGATTACTCGTTCGACTTTCAGTTGAACGTCGGTATTCAGTGGCAGACTTTGATCTAAATACGATTTTTGTAACACCGTGACAATCACGGGTAAAAAGTTATAGATATGTAGCAGAAATTTGATTTTAGTTTCTGGTTTTAGCTGTAGGCTATTGACTGTTTGCACTAACTCTAAGATTTGTGCACTGGCAGGAAAGCTCTGCGCCGTCGCAAGCGATTCCAACCACTGCAGTAATTTTTTTTCATCGGTAGCAAACGAAAAGCGCAGCTTTTCTACAGCAACAACGTTAAAGATGTTGGTTTCCATAATTGATCAATTCTCTTGAAAAATTTCTTGCGCGACGTGGGCGGTGAATCTTATCAATAAATAGTAATGCGGATGACAAAACTCAATATATTGATATAGTGTAGATGAATATATTTTTTTGTCTGTAATTACTTTTATTGACCCATACGAATTTATGAGCACAAATCCGCTATTAGTACCCACTATCTTGCCCGCATTCTCTGCAATTTGTCCAGAACATATTGAGCCTGCCATCGAGCAATTACTTAACGAAGCGCGCGCGGCTGTTGCCCAAGCCTTACAAAACTCTGCCGCTGCCCCGACCTGGAAATCCCTGGTTGAACCTATAGAACAGGCAGAAGATCGCTTGAATAAAGCCTGGTCACCCGTGAGTCATCTAAATTCAGTCAAAAACAGTGACGCTTTGCGCGATGCTTATAATGCTTGTTTACCTAAGCTCAGCGAATACGGTACCGAGATGGGGCAAAATGAACCGCTATTTCGTGCTTACCAAGCTATGGCTGACAGTCCAGAATTCGCGCACTTAGAATTAGCACAACAAACTGCAATTCAAAATGCCTTACGAGATTTTAAGTTATCTGGGATTGGTTTAGCCGCAACGCAACAACAGCGTTACAAAGAAATCAGTCTGGAACTTTCGAAATTAGCGAGTAAATACGAGGAAAATCTGCTCGATGCGACTAACGCCTGGAGTAAATTAATCACCGATGTTAATGAATTGGCAGGGTTGCCTGAAAGCGCCTTAGCGCAAGCCAAGCAAGCGGCGCAAGCCGAAGAGCAAGAGGGATGGTTGATTAACTTGCAATTCCCGTCTTATCTTGCCGTGATGACGTATGCGGATAATCGTGTGCTACGCCAGGAACATTACACCGCATTTGTTACCCGTGCCTCTGACCAAGGTCCACATGCGGGACAATGGGATAATAGCGAAATCATGGAGCGTATTTTGGCTTTACGCCATGAAAAAGCGCAACTTCTGGGCTTTAAGAATTACGCTGAATTATCGTTAGCCACCAAAATGGCGGAGCGTCCAGAAGATGTCGTCAGCTTTCTGGAGAATCTAGCGACCAAATCATATCCGCAAGCACAGCAAGATTTAGCCGAATTACGCGCGTTTGCTCAGGAGCATCATGGTTTAGCAGATTTTCAATCCTGGGATGCCAGTTACTATTCTGAAAAACTTCGGCAACATCGTTACCAATTGTCGCAAGAAGAAGTCAAAGTCTATTTTCCGATTACGCGTGTTTTGCCGGGTATGTTTAGCATCGTTAGTAAATTGTATGGGTTAACGATTACCGAAATCCAGGAATTCGATAGCTGGCATCCAGATGTACAATTTTTTGCCATCCATGATCAACAACAGCAATTACGGGGACAGTTTTATATCGATTTGTATGCTCGCGCCAAAAAGCGTGGTGGTGCATGGATGGATGATTGCGTGGGCCGACGCAAAGTGGACGGCAAAGTGCAAATTCCAGTAGCCTATTTAACCTGTAATTTCACACCGCCCAATGGGGATGAACCTGCGTTGTTATCCCACGACGAAGTGACGACCTTATTTCATGAGTTTGGGCACGGTTT
>SXIZ01000181.1 GCA_005779525.1 Methylococcaceae bacterium | reverse complement strand
GGCGATAAATTCCATTTCCGGGGTAATAATCCCTTGTCTGGCATAATGCATTTGCGAAACGTTTTGCCCTGCTTTCGCACGGCGCGGTTTACGGATATGTTCAAAACGTAAATCCGCCAAAGCAGGATCGGATAAGCGCTGTAAACCAAATGCTGACGAGGGGCCAGTTAATTCTTCGGTATCGTTACGCTCTAAAATCCAATTCGCACGAATGGGTGCGAGACCTTTTTTTAAGTCAACGGTGACACTAGGATCGGTATAGACCCCAGAGGTATCATAGACATATAAGGGGGGATTTTTTTCGCTACCGAAATGCGCTGGGGTATCAGACAGCGTGATTTTGCGCATGGGTACCTGAATATCCGGGCGGCTACCTTGCACATAAATTTTTTCTGATGCGGGATAGGGGTCGATTCTTACACTGCTGACTGACTCAGCTGTGGTTTCTTTTAAAACAGCGCTCATGTTATCTCCAAAAAAACAATGGCGCAGGGAAGTGGGTGGGCTTTCCTACGCCGGTACTAACCGGAATCAGGTACAAAGGGTTTCTCTCAGCCTGATGTTATAAAGACATCAAAGCACCCCTAGCCTTACGGATGAATTAATCGAGCTAAGTTATAGGATAGTGCTTATAAATGCAAGAGAAAAAAAAGATAGACTCATTCTGGAGGACATCAGGTGAACTTGGGTTTTAGGAATAATCGAAAAATGCTTTAGAGTTAAGCTGATAAACGCTGGATTTGTAGCTCGGCGTTAGGAGATTGGATTGTGCCTTAAGCCGCTTTCTCGTTCACAGAAGAGTAATAATTTTTTGCTAAAAAGTTCTCCAATCTAATGCCCTGGGCTGACTTCATGCAGCAAGCCCAGAACATTAGCAGGTGATGTTGCGTCTAAATTTTAAATTGCGCAATGCTGGTGCGAAGTTGATCGGCCAATTCCAGCAATTGTTTACAGGCGGCCGCTGAATTACGTACTCCTGAAGACGTTTGTAAACTGATATGGTTAATATTACTAATATTACGATTTATTTCTTCAGCCACAGCGGTTTGCTCTTCGGCGGCATTCGCAATTTGATTGTTCATGTCACTAATCGTGTCAATTTTGGCACTAATATTTTCGATGGCAATGCCAGAAGACGCGGCTTGTTGTACGCTGACTGTCGCTTGGTTCTTGCCATTTTCCATAACTTTAACAGCTTGTTCGGCGCGAGTTTGTAGGCGTTCAATGGTTTTTTGAATTTCCAGCGTAGAGTTTTGAGTGCGGCTGGCTAAAGTTCTTACTTCGTCCGCAACCACGGCAAAACCTCTTCCTTGCTCACCCGCCCGTGCTGCTTCAATTGCGGCATTGAGCGCTAATAAATTGGTTTGTTCGGCAATACCTTGGATAGTACTTAACACTTCACCAATACTATTACTATCAGATTCCAGTTCTTTAATCACCTGCGCCGCATTTTCAACTTCCTGAGCTAATAAATTGATGCCTTTAACCGCATCATTAATGACATTTTTACTGGTGACCGCTTCTGTATCTGCAGTGGCGGCCGCATCCGACGCACGAAAAGCATTGCGCGCAACTTCTTGCACTGTGGCGGTCATTTCCTCCATGGCTGTAGCTACCTGGGTCGTTTCCGCTTGTTGACGGTCAACCCCGGCTTCTGCGGCTTTGGTGATTTCTGATAAATGTTCGGAGGCGGAAATCAGCTTTTCACTGGTTTGGTTGATATTCTCAACCGTTTTAGCGATTTTCTTCACAAACTTATTAAAACTGGCTGCAATCCAGGCAAACTCTGATTTACCTGTGGTATCAATACGTACTCTTAAATTACCTTGTCCACTAGCAATATCTTGTAATTTCAGCGCTAAATCGGTCAGAGGACTGATAATAATGCGATTCATAAAATAATAACCAATGATAGCGATAATCAATAACGCTAATAGGGTCAGCCCTATGACCACTAAAATTTGATGGTGGAGCTTAGTGTACGCTGGTTGCAAAGGGGTAATGATTTCAAAGGCCGCATGCAAATCTCCCGCATGCTTGTTCTCCATGGTGTAACCTAAAATATCTTTACCATTAGTATTTCCCCATAACTCCTCTGAAGTACTGGGGGTGCCATGACAAATTTCGCATTGCCGCGAGAGGCGGATTGCACGAAATACCCGCAGCTCATTTTTGGCTTCGTCAATAAAGTGATAATCGGCGAGGCTGGGGTTGGCATTAAAATATTGTAAGGCCTGTTGTTCGATGGCATCGGCCTCATGTTCTGGATTACGCGCCCCTATTCTAGGGGTTTTAAATTGAAATCCGGCCTCCCGAGCGCTGATTTCAATCGCTTCGATGGCATTCATGATGGGCACGGTGGTTAAAATGAGTGCCTGACGTTCTTGCGGGTTAGCCGCGGATTTCGCCATGTTTTTCAGAATTTCAACACTAAAAGCGCCTGACTCCCATTTGTGATTTGCACTTTCTCTAATTGATTCAGAGACTTGTAGAATTGTTTTTGCGCGTAGCACTTCATCTAGAATGATATCTTGCTTTGCAAAAGAGTTATAAAAAAAAAGGAAAACTATTACGATGAGTGAGAGCTGTAATAATATGATTGATATAACCCGGGTGCCTACTGAATGTAAATTCATCAACATAACCGTAAAATCTCCTCAAGCTGGGTGGAATTATTTTTATAAGTAATCGTTAACTATAGCAACAGAATGCGGATTTACGAATTCTCTTAGTAATTTCACATATAATCATTAAGAGTTGCTTAATTTTAGCGACACGCACATTGAAAACTTTATAGGTTGAAGTATACGTATGACAAAAATTAAAGTCTTATTTGTTTGCATGGGTAATATCTGTCGTTCGCCAACGGCTGAGGGCGTGTTTCAAAAACTGCTCAGTGATCGGCACCTGAGTGACAAGTTTCAAGTAGATTCCGCAGGAACGCATGCTTACCATGTAGGCGATGCCCCGGATCTGAGGGCACAACGCGCAGCAAAGCAACGCGATGTAGATTTATCGAGCTTACGTGCGCGTAAATTTTTTAAACAGGATTTTAGCGAGTTTGATTACATCTTGGCGATGGACGAGGATAACCTGAGTATTTTGATGGATGCTTGCCCGCAAGAACATCAGCACAAGGTGAAGCTGTTTTTGGATTATGCTCCCGAGGTGAACTGTCGAGAAGTCCCTGATCCTTACTATGGAGGCCAGTATGGCTTTGAACGGGTGCTGGATTTAGTAGAAGCTGCTTCAGAGGGTTTATTGCAATCCATCCTACAAAAGCAAAATTTGCAGTGAGCGTTAAACCGTCATTTCAAGTTAGACATAGCCAAAATATTTTAGGAGTAACTTATGCGTATAGTTTCTAATACGGTCACTTATCTGGATGGTGACGCCGTGCTCGAGGGTTTTTTTGCGGTTGATGAGGATCTTAAAGGGCCAAGACCCGCGGTCTTAATTAGCCACGCTTGGGGCGGGCGCGATGAATTTGTAATGCAGAAAGCCAAAAAATTAGCCGAGTTGGGTTATGTGGGTTTTGCAATAGACATGTATGGTAACGGCCAAGTGGGTACATCCATAGAAGCGAATGCGGCGTTAATGCAGCCATTTATGGAGGATCGAGCATTATTGCAACAACGGATTAACGCTGCACTGCAAGCTTTGCGACTGTTACCCTGGGTGGATACGCGTAAAATAGCGGCGATGGGGTTTTGTTTTGGCGGCTTATGTGTTTTGGATTTAGCGCGTTCGGGTGCTGAGGTGATGGGCGTCATCAGTTTTCATGGTTTATTGCAAGCCCCGGAAGCCCACCTGCAGAAACCCATCCGCGCCAAAGTATTAGCTTTACATGGACACGATGACCCTATGGTGCCAGTGGCCGCGGTGCAGGCATTCCAAGCAGAAATGACGGCCGCGGGCGTAGATTGGCAATTGCATGCGTATGGCAAGACCGTACATGCATTTACCAACCCCGTGGCGAATAATCCTGATTTTGGCACGGTCTATAACGAGATTGCGGATCGGCGTTCGTGGATCACGCTGCAAAATTTCTTGGCTGAAATTTTTGCATAAGCCCCCCGTAGCGCATCCCGCTACATTGCAGATGTTTGCCAAACATACGTGGCTACGGCACAGGCGGGAATACTGGCTATTGCTTGTTGACCTTGAAACTCGATGGCATAAGTTTGTGCTTCCGAACTACTATTCAGCACGATCAAGGTGACCAAGCCTGAGGAATGATAAAAAGCAACCTGCTGACAGGAAGTATTTGCAGCGCTAGCAATGCGGAGTGCACCGGGACGCACAAACTTTGCGGCGTGGGCGATGACATAATAGGCGACATTTCTTTGGATTTCTGCGCCAATAGTCAGGGCACCGACGCAACGCGCTTCACCGCCTGGCGTATGGGGTTGGCACCAGGGGTCCGCAGCAAGATTCCATTCCAGCACCACTTGACTCCAGTTCGCTAATGCTCCCAATAACACATGCTGCACATGCCAGAGTAAATCCCCCGCAAATTGACCGTCTGAGCCGACCCATTGTTCTGTGAAATACAGCTTCATTTCTGGATACAGCTGGTGCACTTCAGAAAGCACCGCAATATCGCCCGCATACAGATGCCAAGCCGAGCCTGCTAAGTAACGACGCGCTTCGACATCGGCAAAGACTGTCAACGGATACTCTTTAGCATCACAATTGTGATCCCAGCAAAAAATTTCGACCTCTGACAACTTTGCGGCGGTCAATGCTGGCCCTAAATGATGTTTAATAAAGTCAGCTTGCGTCAACGCGGACATTGTCATACTCGGGTCATTTTTAGCATTTTGCGGCTCGTTTTGCGGGGTGATGGCATGAATATTGATCCCTAGACTGCGCATCGTGAGTAAATATTTAACTAAATACGCTGCGTAAACGGCATAGCAATCTGGACGTAATTCACCCCCTACAAAACTTGGGTGAGTTTTCATCCACACGGGGGCGGACCATGCGGTCGCGATAATTTTGAGCTCGTGATTCACGGCTAAGATTTCTTGTAACAACGGTATCAGTTCTGGGTCCCCCGCGAATAGATCAAAATGCTGTAACTCAAAATCAGTTTCACCCGGGGGTCTATCCGCATAGGAAAAGCTGCGCTCGCTCAAATCCGAGGCACCTATACTGAGCCTTAAAAAACTAATACCGATGCCGTTGCCATCGGGTAAAAACAATTCTTGCAGTAATGCTTGGCGTTCCAAGTCGGGTAAGCGACTGATCAACAGTGCACTCCCTCCGGTGAGTGCAAAGCCAAACCCTTCGATCTGTTGATATTGCTGTGAACTGTCAACAGTAATCGTCGGTAAATACGGCGATTTTAGAGGGCTGAAACGTAATTCAGGGAATGCGCTAAACAAGTATTGTTGATCGGCAGAGGTGATGCGTACTCCTATGGACATCACTTCGCTAGTCAATTGATGAGGGGACTTTTGCATATTGAACTCCAAAGCCTGAGTGAATTATAGGGTTCGTCCAATCAAAATACTACGCTCAAACTGTCGCTAGCGAAATGCGCTGCTATGTGTTGATTATGATTTAGGGGGACACCGCATTTTAAGGATAGGCTTGCCGGGTAGGGCGTATCATTATGTCGCTAATATGCACATGTGGTGGTTGATTGACAATATAGTGAATGGTTTCTGCGACTTCTGCGCCATAAAACAAGGGGCCAAAATTTTCAGTAAAATTTTGCACTAATTCCTCGCTATAGCCTGCAGCATCCTGAAAACCACTCAGTACAATACCCGGTTCAACCAGCGACACTCTGACGCCTTGTGGGCCAATTTCACGCCGCAAGCCTTCTGCGAGTGCATGAATAGCAAATTTAGTGGCGCCATACACCGCACTAAAAGGCGAGACATGTCTGCCGACTACGGAGCCTAGGACCACTATATCCGCCGCACGTTCGGGAAACAGCGTTTGTTGCATGCTGACCATATAGCGCGCTGCTTGTTGCAGTAATGCCAGGGTACTGGTGACATTGAGCTGCAGCACGGCTTCGAATTGACTTAAGTCAGCATCTTTCACCGAGCCGCCCAAACCTCGCCCGGCATTGGCGATCACTATATCGGCGGATTTACCAAAATAGGCGAGTGCGGCTTCAAACAATTTGGGTATCAACGTCAGATCTGCAAGGTCACCGGGTACGCTATAAAAAGCAGGTCCAAGTTCCTCTCTCAATAACTCTAGCTTTGCCGCATTGCGGGCGTTACCAATCACGCCATAGCCCGCGGCTACGAATTTTTTGGCGGTAGCTTCGCCTATGCCTGAAGATGCTCCAGTCACAATCGCGATGCGTGAATAGTTGGCGGAAACGGGTGTCAAATGCTCTTTCATAAGGTCTCGGAATACTAGAACAAAAATTAGGATTGCTTAAAGTGTAGGCTAAAGACGAAACATTTGGGGGTTAATCGCTTTCGGGTTGTATTCCAGCTTGGATCAAAAACTCGCGAATTTGTTTGATGTCTTGGCGGGTGCACTCACTGCTCTGATGCGGGTGATGCAAGATAATTTCAATTTTGTTTAAGGTGACATGAAAGCGCGCCCCGTGCGTCGGTTTAACCGTGGCGCCCAGGTGGTTTAGCAGGGACTCCACTTCACGCCAATGCATATTGGCACTGATAGGATCTTGAAAAATTGTGTGTAGCACGTGTTTATGTTTACTCATGATTCACATCCTCTTATGCGAAGTTGACAAACAGCATACTCTCGTAGATCGCTATTCTTCAAGACTAAAAGCCACAAAGATTTATAACGGCTTTTCAATCTTTGAGTTTTGTATTCTCCGTAGTGTTTGCTTGTACTTATGGCTAGCAGTGATGTTAGCTGTTTTAAACTAACACGCGCTAAAGCTAATCGCTCCTCCATTTGGGGGGATTGCTAAGCCTGGTTTTCTCGTTATACTCTTGAAAAGGTGTTACGAAAATTTTGATATAAATAATTGATTTTAAAATACTATTTCTCATAAGTGTAACCTTCGTATGACTTTTCAGTAGCTGTAAAGGCTTGTTGGTGTTTTGATTTGGAGGTGTTTATGGCGTTGCAAGTAATTCGCACTGATAATGGTTTAGTAGGCTAGTGGTGCTTGCTTGCAAATGCTGAGGAATGTTGTCATGGATCAACCATGCGAAAATTAATTTTAGCATTCACTCTGTGTGCAATATTGAGTTCTTTCAAGGTTAGCGCATATGAATTGCTAGACGGTTTGACGCTTAAAGGGTTTGGTACCTTTAATGTTATTTATAACTCAATCCATGAAGCGGATTACGTCGAAAATTATTACACTCAAGGCACTGGAGCAGGTAAATCCAGTGATTTTAATTGGAAGGCTGCTAGCAAGGCTGGGCTGCAGCTGGATTGGAATCCGAATGATCGTATCGGTTTTACCGTGCAAGGTGTCACCCAGCAGCTGAGTAATGGCTCTTGGGCGCCACAATTAGAATGGGGCTTTGTTAAATTTCAACCCACTTCAAAATTTTCAGTACGCATAGGACGTTTGCGTCCGTCGACGTATATGCTTTCTGAATATCAGAATGTTAATTACGTGCATCCATGGGTGCGTCCACCGGCAGAATTTTATACGCCTATGATGCCATTTAGTAACGTGAATGGTATCGATATGATATGGAAAGCCGCGATAAGGGATGTGAATTTGTTGATCCAGCCGTTTTACGGTAATGGCAGTTATAACTTTATCTTAGGTACGAAGGTCGATACTCATCATTTAGCTGGCGTTAATCTTGTTGCGACGTATGACAATTTCATGCTCCAACTGGGAGCTAGTAATCATTTTAATAACACCAATAATGCGTTATTGGGTCAAGCATTTTTGGCGTTGGATGTCATTTGTACTCTAGAGGATAAGTCGGCATGTTCTAATCATAATGCACTAAATTCACAAAATAAACGTATCACGGTATTTTCAGTGGGAGCAAACTGGGATAACGAAGACTATTTTGTTACGGGTGAATTTGCGACTCGTTCTACCGAATCATTTATTGCCAATGTTTCTAGTTTCTACGTTTCTGCAGGTACGCGGATAGGTAAATGGACACCTTATATTCTCTTTTCTCATCTACAAAATGATGGGTCCACAAGTTTTCATGGGGGGACGTTTCAAGGGATAGCCGAATTAGGATTTCCAAGTACTAATGCAATTGTAAGCAATATCTTACAAACCAATCCTATGGATCAGGATACTTATGCTTTAGGGATTCGTTACGATGTGCTGCCTAATGTCGATCTGAAATTGCAGTGGGATCATATTGAAACCACTACTCAATCGGGTCAGCCAGGAACCGGGGGCGGGTTATTTTCACAAGTTAATAATTCTGCTCAGTTCCGTGATCGCGATAATAGCGTCGATCTGATTAATCTCTCAGTTGATTTTATCTTTTGAGTCTCAGGTCATGAACCTTATTTATCAAGCTAAATTGACCACAGATGTTACCGCGGATAAAACACACGTTGCTGTTTGCATCTGTCAAAGCGAAGGCCGCGCTAATAGGATGCAGCGCTTTTGGACAAAAGTTTGTTTAGTGTTTTTGTTATTGCTGTTTGTTCCGATGGGATCGGCTAGTGATATTTGTGTCGTTGTCAGCGCTAAATCTACTATTGCCGCATTAGATGAACAGCAAGTGAGGGATATTTTTTTAGGAAAATTGCTGGAATATCCAGAGGGCTCAAAGATTATCCCGATAGAGCAAATGGATGGCTCAGCACAAAAAGAACAATTCCATGCTCTAGTTACCAAGAAGAGCGAGCATCAGTTACGCGCATATTGGGCAAAATTGGTGTTTTCAGGTAAAGGTATCCCGCCCAAAGAAGTTCCGGATGCGAATGCGGTTAAAAAGCTGCTGACTGAGAGTCCTAATATTGTTGGATATATTAATAAAGATCAGATAGATGCATCGGTCAAAGTGGTGTTTACACCCTGAGGGTGGTTGGATGAGTGCTGATTAAATTCTATGGCTTGCTTAACTATCGCACTGAGCAACTATGTTGAAACGGTTACAAACATGGGTTTGTTTAGTAGCGAACGTGGATGACAGGTTTTAATTGCTTTAACAAATGCCGGGCAAAATTTTTTGTTTTGCTGTAGCAATTTTCCGCAGTCGCTCTGCTGCTGCTTAAATCCTATACCCTAAATATCAAAGCAAAGTGAATGCTATGAACCATAACACAATTCAAAATCCAGCTGATAACGATGATCTGATTGACTTTATTTCTGAGTATGAAAGCAACAATGGCGGACTAACGGCTTTAACTTGGCGAGTTTTTATTGTAGATGATGATGACGAAGTGCACCAAGCTACCGAATTTTCATTGAATGGCCTTGAGATCATGGGGCGGACACTGGAGTTATTACATGCCTATTCTGCAGCGGAAGCCAAAGCACAAATTGATATTTATCAGGATATTGCCGTGATTTTGCTGGATGTGGTGATGGAGACTGATGATGCCGGGCTTAGATTTGTGACCTACCTGCGTGAAGAAAAAAAACTCCTTCTGCCGCGCATTATTTTACGCACTGGGCAACCGGGTTATGCGCCAGAATTAGAAGTACTGTCTCGCTATGATATTAATGATTACCGCACTAAAAGTGAGCTGAGTCATAATCGTATTATCGGAATTTTGACCTCTGCAATTCGCAGTTATGAGCAATTACGTAGCATTAAGCTGGGCTATGATGGTTTGCAAACCATTTTAAAATCTTCCAGTGATTTAATTTTACGTGCCGATTTTGCCGACTTTTTGGATGGTTTGGGCAAATATATTGACAATTTACGTGATGATCTTTCCGCTTGGATTATTACCTTAATTGTGACTGAAGAAAAAAACACCCTTCCCAAATATAAAGTGGTGAGTGCCAGTAGCAAATATGCATCCTTTGTAGGATTGACGATTGATATGATTCAGGATGAGTCGTTAATCAAGGCATTGCGGCAGTTAAAAGAAACCAACGCCAATGTGATCACCGAAGCTTCGGGTTTACTGTATTGTAATTCTAGTACCTATCCGATGTTGATTTACCTTGAAGGCCAAGGTCGAGAGTCGTTTCTGTATCGAGACTTGGCGCAGTTATTTGCGAATAATGTGGGATTATGTATCGATATTGTCGCGCTCATCGGACGCTTACATGATCTGGCGTATCGTGATCCTATGACGGGTTTAGCGAATCGCAATCAATTCTTACAAACAGTGAATACCTTGGTCAATACACGATTTAGCGATAGTTGTATTGCGTTGATGGATATTGATGACTTTAACACTATTTCCAGTACCATCGGTCCGCATACCGGAGATCAATTATTGTGTGCCATAGCCGAACGCTTAAAACAGGTTTTTAACGACGAACCCGTGATTATTGCCCGGATTGCTGGCGATGCTTTTGGCTTGCAGGGGCCTGCAAGTTGTCTTTCAGCGGAACGGCTGCAAGCTGTTTTCATACAGCCGATTAAAGTTAGTGAAGAAAGTTACCCTATTTCGGTGACAACTGGAATGGCAGCCGTTAATGGAGATTGGGTCAATGGCATTTCACTGCTCACTGCCGCCTACACCGCATTAAAAAAGGCCAAACTTAAACATCGCGGGGGAGTGGGTTACTACTCTCAGGAAATGTCTAGGCAAGTGCAGGAACGGGTACAGATGACCCTTGAGTTGAAGCATGCTATTACTCACAATGAATTTTATTTGGTTTATCAACCACAAATTTGCATTGTGGATGGTCGCTTAATCGGGCTAGAGGCGTTGATTCGTTGGTGTAAACCTGATGGTACGATGGTGTCTCCAGAGCTCTTTATACCGATAGCTGAAACCTGTGGCTTGATTAATGCGATTGGCCGTTGGGTGTTCGATCGGGCGAGTGTGACGCTAGCGCTACTAATTCAAAACGGCTGGCGGGAATTAGTGATGGGAATTAACGTCTCGGTCGAACAGTTGCGGCAACCAGATTTTTTGGGGTTTGTGAATGATGTGTTAAGGACCCACAAAATAACTCCAGGAAATATTGAAATTGAGATTACCGAAAGTACCTTGATGCAAGAAATTGAAATGGCTTGGCGGTCTATCGAAGATTGTAAAAAACTGGGATTTCGTATTTCATTGGATGATTTTGGGACAGGCTTTTCGTCGCTAGCGTATTTACGGCGCTTAAGAATTGATAGATTAAAAATAGATCGTTCATTTATCAATGAATTGGTGGATTCGCATCATGACCGCGAAATTGCGGGTGCTATTGCACAATTAGGACAGCAGTTAAAAATGGAGGTGCTTGCTGAAGGCGTAGAAACGCAGTTACAACAAACTATCCTAAAAGACTTAGGTTACGATTCAATTCAGGGCTATCTACACGCGCGGCCTATGACCTTAGATGAACTCCAAAGCTGGCTGCACTCCTGTCCAAAATAAGGATAATGCTGATGTCTGCTTTTCCACTCATTGCATCGTTGCGATTTCGGGTATTGGTTGGGGGGGTGGTTATTGTATTAACATTGTTCGGTATTTTTGGGTATAACAATATCCGGGTGTTACAGGAGCTGGAGCGCATTATTGTTGAGACTGAAGTACGTCAATTATCTGAAACTCTAAATTTGGCACTTTCTCCGAATACCACGTCGGATCAGATCACTGTGCTGCAAGATTATTTTAAGGAGCTGATTGCTGGCGATGAGAAAGGGATAGTGTATATTGCGTTGCTAGCAGATACTGGAGAAATAGCCGCACAAAGTGAAGTGATTCCTCAGCCCTTGCCGCAGCCTACCCGTGATTTTGATGCTGCAATTAATGCAGGCGTCATTCATATCGCCCAACCCATGCTGGTTGACAATAAGGTTGGGACTCTACGCTATGGATTATCAACCCAGATGTTTAGGTATGCTAAAGTGCATATCCTAAAAGATAGTCTGCTGCTGCTCACGGTTACGATTATGCTGGTTATGATGTTTTTAATCTTGTTGGGTATGCGCTTTAATGCGCGCATCGTACGTTTAATGAATGCTAGCCAAGCCTTAGCCAATGGAGATTATCAAACACGTGCGCCGCAAAAGGGTGCTGACGAGTTGTCACAGCTAGCTGTGAATTTTAATTTAATGGCGGAATCGGTCACCGCGCGGCAGTCGGCTTTGGAAGCGAGCGAGCATAGAATGCGAGCTACCTTGGAAAATACGCCAAACGTAGCCATCCAGTGGTTTGATACCGATGGTATTGTCGTGCTATGGAACAGTGCTTCCGAAGAGATCTACGGCATTCCCGCAGAGTTAGCAATTGGTAAATCTATAGAAACTTTAATATATCATGGTAATCAGGCTGAGACTTTCCGCAGAATCCTGCACACAATTCAAATAACGGGTGAGCCCATCGGTCCATATCATGCCAAATTTCTCTGGCGTGATCATACGGCAGCGGTTTTTAGTGAGGCAGGGGAGTTAGAATCGAATCCACGCTTTGATGTTCCTCCACAAACACTGCGTTATTTATTGTGTACAACTTTTGCTATTTCTTGGACTGAACAAGAATGTTTGTTTGCGAACATGGCGGTTGATGTCAGCCAACAAAAACAAATCGAAAATGAATTGGAGGAACGGGTATTCCTACGTACCCGGGAACTTGCTAAGCGTAACGAAGAGCTATCTAATGTCATTGAACAATTAGAATTAGCGCAGGATAAATTAGTACATGCCGAGAAATTAGCCTGTTTAGGGGGAATAGTGGCTGGTGTGGCGCATGAGCTGAATACGCCCATTGGAAATGCCCTGATGGTGGCGACATCCTTTGCCGAAAAAACTAAGCAATTTAATGCTGAAGCCAAGTTGGGGCTGCGTAAATCGTTATTGGATAGCTATATGCAGCATTCCGAGCAAGCCTCCGTGCTGATTGATCGCAATCTACGGCGCGCTGCGGAATTAATTACCAGCTTTAAACGCGTCGCGGTTGATCAAACGAGCTCCAATCGCAGGCGCTTTGATTTGTTAGTCACCATGAATGAGTTGCTAGCGACGATTTATCCAGCATTGAAGAAAACCGTGTTTACGATTGAATTGGCGATTCCATCGAATATAGAACTTGATAGCTATCCAGGGCCATTGGGGCAGGTGATTAGCAACTTAGTCAATAATGCTATGTTGCATGCTTTTGCTGAAGATTTTCCGGGCAAAATGCGCTTACAGGCAGAAATAATTCCTGGCTACAAGGTAAAAATTTTATTTTCGGATAATGGTATGGGTATTCCCACCGCTAATCTCAACCGAATTTTTGATCCCTTTTTTACGACTAAACTGGGGTTGGGCGGGAGCGGTTTGGGCTTGAGTATTGTGCATAATATTGTGACTGGCGTTCTGGGTGGCGAGATTGTCGTGCGCAGTGTTGTCGATCAGGGTACGGTATTTGAGTTGCTGATTCCACTTTCAGCCCCCAATGTTAAAAATTAACCTAAAAAGAGCACTTGCATAGCTTATGCTGGTGCCGGAATACAATTTGGTGGCTGTAGTTGACGACCCCCGAGATATTTCACCAATGCCGCACTCAGAATTCGGCACCATCGTTGGAGGGCCACCGCTATCTTCATCCAATGCGAGCAAGCTACGTCGAACGGAATCTTCGCTGACCACTTTGGTCATCCCTAGCAATTCAGGATTGACCCCGTCGCCTCGTAAGGCATTGATATGTGTGTACCGTTGATGTCCAGAAATTATTGAGAGTAGGAGTGTACCCAAGACATCACGTTTCAACGGCGCATTCGGACTCGTCCAACGTAAGGGGCATTGCGTAACCCAGGATTCATATAAACCGCTGACATGCAAAAATTCTATGAAGAAGGGTAATTGGCCCAACGGAGTCACTGCGGCATCTGGATTCCATTCAACATGAATTCGGCCACCAAAGGTTTCTACTGTTACAGGCTGGTTAAGTGGGACAAG
>SXIZ01000180.1 GCA_005779525.1 Methylococcaceae bacterium | reverse complement strand
GCCACAATTGCCGTCACTGTGCATTAAATAAGGCCGTACAGCATTCAATTTACTCCTACTCAAAAACACCCGGGCGTTACCTGAGTAACGCTTGGGGTTTCCTGGACCAGTTTGTTACCCACAACATTCCGTGCAACTGACCCGCAATGACAGCTCAATTAACCCACAACAGCATCACCCCGCTGTAATGCTATAGCTAATCTATATATGCCTAGCGATGGGCTTGATCGTGCATTTTTGGGGCAGTTTAATTTTGTTGGGTAACCCGACAAAACATGCGAAGCAGAAAACTTCAATCGGTTGCTATTTCGGCAAGAAGACAAAATAATTGCTTCAGTATTAATCACTTGGAGCAAAACAATGGACTCAAAACAACTTAGCGAGGCACTCGCACACTTTACTGGCACTGAACGCTATACCCGGTTATGCCCCAAAACGGTGTTAACAGAGGGCGCATTATTTTTAGCTGAAAACTCAGAATGCTTTTGGTTGATGGATGTTTACGCCTCGCATTTGCTGGCCAGCGTTGATGGTGAGTCTGAGCCGTTCACGTGCTTAAATTTCACCAAATCGGGGGATGCAGCACTGATTGTGATTGATAATGGCAATGATGTTGGCTTGGCGAGTCAGGAGATCGAATATACCGATTTCCCACTGGATGCGATTAAGCTATACGCCTGCTGGACTGAAGAATATTGGGTGATCATGCTACCGGGCGAATATTGAAACTCGCAAGCTGACTGCGAATAAGACTATTGATGTTAAATCGCAGTTCACTAACTAAATCATCAATGAATGTCTGTAGGGAATCTCTTAGCTGACACTGACAATTACTTATATACAATGGTTTCAATGCATTACATTAGCAACTAATTGTGCCATATGACAGCGTAAAAGCTAGTGAGCCCTGCCGTTATACACTAGCTTTCACACTGCGCAATATAACTTTAACCAGGCCAGCCATCAGTTTTTAGAATTCCAGCCCATAAAATCTTAACTTGCCAATTGACCCATTTAGATTTAACTATCTCAATAGCCTCATTTATTGTGTTATTCAAATGCTCTTCGCTTTTAACAACACTATGTCCATATTTATCGGTGCATATGTAATTTATAGTATATTTACTCATTGTCATGCTCCCATTTGTTATAACCAATTCATACAGTTGTCGGCAATATAAATTCAATTCCATGAAATTTTTTAACTTTTTTCATGCAGATAACTGATGTCATCTATGCTCCCTCAATTATAGTTTTTACACAATGACAATTTCCCCTCATTTTCTGCCAACGTTTTATAGCGACATAGCTAGCATTGCGATAAGAGTTTTGAAGTATCCAAATTTTCGATAAACCATTTGGATATTTCGTCTATTGATTGATTATGTACTAGTTCATCCAGATTTTCGTTCTTCGTTAAAAAGCCTAACAAGGTTGTAGTAGGCAGTAACTCTATTAGGCGTTTGTCTATGTATGGTTGTATCGTGGTTAATGTGGAGGACAATTGATTAAAAATAATCCCAATATTATTCATGCCTTTATTTTGCATAAACGTGACATTCAATACTGTCGAATCAATTGCTTTTCCAATACCTGGATGGGCAATATAGATAACGTTACTATCTAGTGCCATAGCGATATCTACATTCGAAACGCCAATGATACTGCCTACCGCTGGATAGCCAATGCCATCAATAATTACGAAGGTTTTCTGCTGCGCAATAGCATAAACATCATTTAGAATTTCCTGTTTCAATTCATCTGAATTCCGCGTTAACCCCGCTATAAAATCTCGGGTAAAATCTTTGGTAAACACTAAACCCTCCGTGGCGCAGCAATCAATATGTGTCTGTTCACAAAACAAGGCGACATTTTGCGGTATAAGACATTGCGTCATGGGTTTGATATAGGCTAGCTCTTGGGCTTTAAAGCCTTGAGTGAGAAGATAAGCAAGGATACCCAAGCATACTGTACTCTTACCAACACCAGCCTCGGCACCCATGACATACAAAAATGTAGGGTTCATAGCATTAAGCAATGGATTCGAATTTTGGCTCTTTTAAATAGTCATTTAAGGGCATATCCGTATAAAGAATATGTTTGCCCCAGCGATCAATAAACACTTGAATGTCATTGGGTTTCCAGTCTTGCTGATTAATTTTATTTTGGATGGATGTCAATTTTTCCAGCATAGACCGATGTTCGTTGATGTGATTTTTTGCATCATGATAGTTGAGTTTTTGCATAAGGCTCTCTTCCGCATCAAAATGCTCTTTAACATGCTCAAACAGTAAATCTATGTTAGCAATCAGTTCATTTTGACTACCAGAGGATACCAATTGATTAGCCAGATTAAATAAGTCTCTATGCTCACTGTCTATTAACGTATCACCAAGTTTATAAATATCATCCCATACAAAATGGTACATACTGCCGGAAGTTAGTTTGCCCATTTCTTCAGGCAATTGGCGGTGAATCGCAATATTACTGGGTGTGACC
Source organism: Methylococcaceae bacterium (assembly GCA_005779525.1). Lineage (GTDB taxonomy): Bacteria > Pseudomonadota > Gammaproteobacteria > Methylococcales > Methylomonadaceae > SXIZ01. Next base: position 10,399 of record SXIZ01000180.1, on the reverse strand, counting down.
TGTTCGCCACTTTGTTTAAACACAAAGCGTTTACGAGCCAGATGGTATTCTTCATTACCATAAAAATTAGCATACATTTGGGTTAATTCGAATTGGCGATAAGCCGCAAGAGGCTTAATCGCTTCATCAAGGCACCGAGTTTTTGCCTTAGTATTTAGTTGCTTATGCAGATTTTCAACGTCTGAACTCATCGCCTTAGCAAGGTGTTTAACCTGGGCCACAAAAATTTTGTGTTGTTTATCGAGCATTTTATCGATCATGCCGATACGCCAAGCTTTTTTGGCACTAATGGGTAACCGCAGTTCCGTCAATGACGTCGCTAATTCATGACCAACGCGTTTGGGTAATAGATAAGTCCAATATTCTGAGCCATAAAGTTCCCCCATGTTTTTATAATGCGGATTAAAAACTACGCCTTCGCGCGCAAATACCCAATCCGCCGCAAGAGCTAAAATTGCGCCTCCCGCTCCTGCATTGCCAGCAACAGCAGCAATGGTTACTTTATCGAGCGTAGTGATAATTTGATAGATAAGGTCATCAATGGCGTTAATATTTAACCAGGATTCTTCTGCTGGATTTTCTGCTGCTTCGATGTGATTAAGATGAATACCATTAGACCAAAACTCTTCGCCGCCCATTAATACGATAACATTAACTGATAATGTAGCAATGTGCTGATAGACCTTAAGCAATAATTGGCATTGCTGGGTACTCATGCCGCCATTGTGAAATGGAAAATACAAGTAAGCCACATCTTGTTCTAATTCATACCAAACTTCCTGACAGGGAACTTGCCTATTGGGTGCGGTATAGTCTATGGCTAAATGTTTAATCGATTTGGAAGTTAACCCTAAAAGCCCAGGCGTTTTTTTGTGCAATAGATCTTTTAAAATCACAGTTGACGGTAGTTTAATACCTTTGGAACCCGATTCCAGTTGCGGTTGTAAATGCCCTATCCATAGCGCCCCATCTATGGTTGCTCGGCAAACCGCATGATCAGTCATGGCAATAAATTCACCTGCTTTACCCTTTAACGTTGGTTCTGCAAAAGCATTGAACAAGTAATACGGTTTGCCGTCAATGATATCAAGTACGCCTGGACTTCCATCCGCAGCCCAGATATGCGTCAATATTTCATGAGTGGAATGTTTTTTCCAATCAATCGCTCTATCTGGCTGTTTCATCAACGGCCGCAATTGGCCTTTTATGGATGACTTTGTATAGTCCAAAGGTTCAGGTTTAAAATTCGGGGAATTTATATACGTTAACGCTTCCCATAAACAGTCGACAGCAGCTTGCGTGACTTCGCGATAAAATAAACTACTTTTAGTCGCATTCCGCATTGGAAATGTTTTACTCGCCCAAATATCCCCAGCATCCATTTCTTCCTGCGCGGCCATTAAGGTAACGCCCCATTCTGTATTCTGCTCCTGTATTGCCCAATCTAATGAGGAAGGACCGCGATCACCTTTAATGCCAGGATGTACAATTAAACAGTGATAATTTTCGTAAATCGACTGAGGTATGCGTCGTGTTAAAAATGGGCAAACAATTACATCAGGCTTGAACAGTGCAACACCTTCTAATAATCGATCTACATCACCCAAATGCAATTCGACTGATACCGTAAAGCCGGCATCTTCAAGCTCAGTGAAAAATCTTTGTGTAAGACCAGAAAAAGCGGAGGAAATTAATAAAATACGCATAAAATTTTCCTACTGTTTGATTGAAAGGATATAAGACGCTAATAAGCCTCATTAAGGGTATTAGTATTTGGGCGAGTGCTAAATCGGTAACGATAGTTTTGCGGGTTAACCCCCAAATGACGTAGAAATGTTCGGCGCATACGTTCTGCATCACCAAACCCCGCGGTCTCGGCGACCCGTTCGACAGAAAGATCAGAACTTTCAAGATAATGCCGCGCACTATCTATACGCACAAGCTCAACAAATTTAGCAGGTGTTACCCCTGTTTCCGCCAAGAAAGTACGAGCAAAATTTCTAGGACTCATTGATAATCGACCAGCAAGTATTTCCACAGTTAAATCAGCCGAGGGATTAGCTATAATCCATGCTTGCAAATCGCTAATCTCCTTGTGTTTAGGGGCTTTGCTGATTAAAAAAGAACTGAACTGTGATTGACCACCTGGTCGTTGTAAAAACATTACTAAAAGACGTGCAATTTGAAGTGCTAATTCACGATTCCAATCCTCTTCTACCAAAGCTAGAGTAAGATCAATTCCAGAAGTTATACCGCCTGAAGTATAAATATTTTCGTCACAGATAAAAATTCGATTGGAATCCACCTTTATATCTGGATAAGCTGTTGAGAATTGCTTAGAAAAATACCAGTGCGTCGTGGCACGCCTATCTTTTAAGAGACCCGCTTCTGCCAACAAGAATGCGCCACTGCATATCGACGCAATTCGTCTAACTTTGGGCGCGATTTTAGCAATCCATTGTGGTAATAGCGGGTCATGCATAATAGCTTGCATATCAGCGCTACCTGGAACCAAGAGTGTGTCTATTTCTTCATTTACTTCACTGTATGCCCGATGGGCCAATATGTCTAAGCCAAAAATTGATTTTATAACGCCAGGTTTTTCTGCGAGTATTTCTGTCTGATACGCTGGCTGTGTGATTATTTGCTGCTGGAGTAAATTTAAATTAGCGAACCCAAATACCTCCATCGGACCAGCCAAATCTAATATATCAACACCTGGATAGGCAATAATCGCTATTTTCCGTTGTAGAGGTTGATTCGATAGTGAATTAGAAACTAAAGATTTACTAGGCACAAAGACCCCCGACAGAAAGCAGATTGGATCACTTGAGTTAATGGTCACACGCTGTACCTTTCAGCACAATGACAATTTACCCTCGTTTTCTGCCAAAAGCTTGATGACAAGCTAATGGTAATTTATTCGATAAATTTCCTTAAAATTTAAACTTTTTTTCCGTTTCTATATTTATTTTTTGGCTCAGACGGCAAATATTATTACATTTTCATCATTATTGAACGAATTTTAAGAACTAATTGCCCATCTGGGCCATTCCACCACCATTTTTTCAAACGTTTTGGAACCTTGACTTCGTGCTTTTCGCCAATCACTTTATTCAAGACTGTTTTGTAGTGTGTTGGCGCGTATTCTGTGCCCTCTTCCGCTGCACGCGCAATTTGAATTTGTTCCCAGAGTTTGGTGCATAATTTATTTCGGCGATAAATTAATGGCGATTGTGATATCGGGCGTTTTACTGAAGCGAGTTTCAGAGTGTTTAGCAAAGTCATTGGTTGTTCCTGATAATGTTTAGGACCATTAAACTATAAAGTCGTTAAACAGGAAGAACAAACTGAAAATCATATAGTTACTATATTGTGTGATGATCAAAGCGTGTGACAATTGCTGGGAAAAATGACTGGTACTAAATCTGATGCTAATGATGCAGTTTAAAATTTACGACTGCTAATGCTAGAGTTCAAACCATTTTAAACCAGTGATGAGCATCGACGTGAGTCTATTTTGGGCTAGCAAAAGTGGACTCCTACTCATTATTGATGCAGTTGTCGATAAGCAAAAAGGGCGCGCTGCTTAGTCAAAAATACCTTAAAAGTGGATATGAATTGGGTTTTAGATATAACGGTAAATTTGCTAAATTCATTTCAATACTATTTTTACAAAAGTCAACCTAATCTAGACTTTATTCCTGATTTTATTGCGGTATTCATGCAAGCCGCTGACAAAATAAACTTGAATAACATGGTATAAAATTCCGAAATAAAATCTACACCTGTCACTCTAAATCCCACTAAGCATTAATATAGCCTTTGTTTCAAAATTACCCGAAATAATCAACTCTACACTAGCGCAGCAAAATTTCCATATACGTTAGAAATTAATCTACACAGAATGCCCTATAACTGCTACTTCAAAATGATCTATACTTCTAAGTTATAGCAAGCAATGATAAGGCGCTAAAGTTTAGTTTTGGCGCGTGCGAGTAACAGGAACCTCGATGTTTAATAATTTTTTTCTGCATTTTACAGAAACTGGTGCTCAGGTGTATCAAAGCAGCTACGATGCCCCAATGGTCCTTGCTTCCGTGCTAATTGCGATATTTGCCAGCGTCTGTGCGCTTGAAATGATCGAACGTTTGGCGCCGAATGCACCGCGCAGTTTTTGGCTGCCGATTGGGACTTTAATTTTGGGTGCGGGTATTTGGGCTATGCACTTCATCGGAATGCTGGCTTTCAGATTAAACAGTTCGGTCACCTACGACCCTTATCTGACCGGATTATCGCTGCTGCCCGGCGTGATTGCTGCCGCAATTGTGCTCAATGCAATAGCCACCGAACACCTTGGCATCCGTAAAAAGATTATCGGTGGTTGCGCAATGGCAGTGGGTATAGGCTTGATGCATTTTACTGGTATGGCTGCCATTCGCCTGGACGGTATCTTACGTTATGACCTAGGCCTATTTTTATTTTCTTTGGGCAGCGCCTTGGTGCTTTCGATCGCAGCGCTGCTGATTAAACCCCTGCTCAAACAGTTTGCCTTTACCCAGCGCCCCTATGTGCAATCGCTGATGGGCGGCACGCTGTTGGGCTGTGCCATTGCCAGCATGCACTATATTGCCATGCATGCCGCGCATTTCATGCATGTGCATCCCCAAGGTAATGAAGCTACCATTGTCGCCACCAGCCCAACACTATTAGCAGCTGCCGTGGCGGTTGTCGCATTATTGTTGATCTTGAGTGGATTATTGTTTACCTATCTGGGCGGCAAAATCACCTCTATTCGCAAGCATATCGAGGCCATTTTAGCCACGACTAGCCAAGGTTTTTGGGTCATTAACAAGCAAGCAATCATTACCGATTGCAATCAAGCGATGGCTGAATTGATTGGTATCGAACGACACTTATTGCTGGGTCAACCCTATCAGCGTTTTATCGCTAGCGACGTTGCGCTTAATTTACAGAGTGATTATCGGCAAGAAATCCATATTATCCAAGCTGATCAATCCTTAGTGCCCTGCTTGATTCACGGTAATGCTGTTTATGATGAACATGGTCAATGGCTGTACGCTTTTGCCTTGTTCAGTGACATCACCGAGCAAAAACGTCATGAACAGGAAATTTGCAATAATGAACAACGTTTAATCGATATTCTCAATGTCAGTCCGATATCCGTGCGCATTGCCACACAAGCAGGGCGTCATGTGGTTTTTCATAATGAACGTTATGCCGAATTGCTCGGCAGTCCAAACGCTATCGGCGATAACCCGCAAAACTACTATGCCAAAGTGGAGGATTATCAAGAGGTTTTAGCACAACTGGCACAGGGTAAAACGGTTTTAAATCGGACACTGGAATTACATATTCCAAATAAACCTTCGGTCTGGGTACTCGCCTCGTATATGCCCATGCGTTATCAGGATGAAGCGGCAGTCCTTGGTTGGTTTTACGATATCACTGAACGCATTGAAGCACAGCAAACCCTGACCAGGCAGTTAATACGCCAACGTGATATAGAAGAAACCTTACGTCAAGCGAATAAAGAGCAAGAAGCCATCTTTGAGTCAGCGACTTCAGGAATCTTGGTAATGAAATATCGGATTATTCAGCGCTGTAACCGTAAATTGGAAGAGCTATTCGGCTATGAACCCGGAGAATTAAATAATCAATCGACCCGCCTTTGGTATCCCAATGACGCCGCCTACAACGCCGCAAGTTATCTGTCACGCGCCATGTCGCTGAATAAAATAGAGCGACACGAAATGGAGTTAATGCGCAAAGATGGCTCGATGTTTTGGACACGCATTTCTGGCCAAACCTTAAACTCCACTGATCCTAAGAGCGGTTTTGTGGTGATCATCGAAGATATCACCCATGAGCGCGAGGTCGCCGCACAGATGCTGCAAGCCAAGCTACTGGCAGAGGATGCGGCCAAAATGAAAGCAGATTTTCTGGCGAATATGAGTCATGAAATCAGAACGCCGATGAATGCCATCATCGGTTTAAGCCATCTAATGCTTAAAACCGAGCTCAGCGCGCGCCAAGTTGAATACTTACACAAAATCCGCGCTGCCAGCCAGCATTTACTATCAATTATCAATGACATACTCGATTTGTCCAAAATCGAGGCGGGTAAAATGACGATGGAAAGCATCGAATTCAATTTACAGCATATGTTGGATAATTTAACTGGCTTAATTCATGACAAAGCCATCGACAAAGGTTTAGAACTGATCTTGGATGTGTCTCCAGAAGTCCCTGAGGCCTTGATCGGCGACCCCCTGCGCTTGGGACAAATCTTGATCAACTTTGTCACCAATGCCATCAAATTTACTGAACAGGGCGAAATCGGCATCATCATCCGACAATTGGCTGCAGACGATCAGCAGGTGCTACTTAAATTTGCCGTCAAAGATACTGGCATTGGCTTAGCACCTGAACAGCTCACGACACTGTTTCAATCTTTCAAGCAAGCTGATAGCTCAACGACACGCAAATATGGCGGCACGGGACTAGGACTTGCGATTAGCAAAAGTCTGGTAGACATGATGGGCGGTGAGATTGGCGCGGAATCGCAGTTGGGCAGTGGTTCAGAATTTTGGTTTACCATCCGCCTAGCCAAGGGCCAAGCCAATGAGCACCGCAAGTTAACCCCGAATCCAGATCTGCGTGGCAAACGCATGTTGGTGGTGGACGATAATGAATACGCACGCGTGGTGTTAAGTGATTTATTACAGTCGATGTATTTTGTCGTGCACAAAGTGGCCACTGGACCTGAAGCGATTGAGGCGGTAAAAATCGGCGTCCGCGACAACCAACCCTTTGATGTGCTCTTTATCGATTGGCAAATGCCCAAAATGGATGGCATTGAAGTCGCACAGATCTTGCGCAATATGGGCTTGTCACCATTACCTAAACTCATTCTTGTGACTGCTTACGCACGCGAAGAAGTGTTGAAAAGCGCCATAGAATCTGGTTTCGATGAAGTGTTAATCAAACCCGTCGGCGCCTCAACACTGTTCGATAGTGTGGTGCGCATTTTTGGTGACGCCGAGGACACCAGAGAAAGTCGATATCTGCCAGAAAAAACCCTAGCGCAAGATGACTTTGGGAACATTTATGGTGCGCGGATTTTACTGGTTGAAGACAATGCTATGAATCAGCAAATTGCCACCGAAATTCTGGAGGATGCAGGCTTTGTAGTTGATCTGGCAAAGAACGGTGAAGAAGCCGTTAGCAAAGTACACACGCAGGCTTATGACGTTGTCTTGATGGATATGCAAATGCCAGTGATGGATGGTGTAAGCGCGACGCTCGCGATCCGCGCAGAAACCCGCTTTGATCGCTTACCCATCGTCGCCATGACGGCCAATGCCATGCAACAAGATCGAGAACGCTGCTTAGCCGCGGGGATGAACGATCATTTGGCAAAACCGATAGAACCCGATGATTTATGGGCGGTACTGCGTAAATGGATCAAACCTAGCCTCACACTACAGCCCCCCACTATTCAAAAGCCTTCCCATACCGAGCTAATTGAAATTCCTGATGACATCAGCGGCTTAGACACGGCACAGGCCTTGCGTCGCATGCGAGGTAAACGTGAATTGTATCTCTCAATCCTGCAAAGTTTCATCACGGAACAAGCCGACGTTCCGGCACAGATTCACAGCGCACTGCAAGCCAACGATCACGATACCGCTGAGCGACTGGCGCATACCTTGAAATCACTATCAGGCAATATTGGCGCCATCGCCATTCAAGCATTGGCTGAACAGCTGGAACTGGGCTTGCGCAATCATTTACCCGCCGCGACGCTCGAAGAACTTTTGTCTACCACCACCCATGAACTGCAAGCATTACTTGACGCATTACGCTCCCGCCTGTCAGCGAATGCCAGCACTACTGAACCTGCAGCCAATATCACCCCAGCACAAATCGATGCAGTGCTAGCTGAACTCATAAAGTTATTGCAGGATGATGATAGCAACGCAGTCAGCTACTGCAAAGAGCATGCTGAGGTATTGGGCCATGCGCTGCCCACACAAGCGAAGGCGCTCCAAAACGCGTTAGCACACTACGATTTTGAACTCGCGCTATCACTGCTCACTACGACAGCGTCGCACTCATAACACTATTCAGGAATTCTGCTTTATGCCACTCACCCAACCCGCAACCATCCTTGTCATTGACGATACCCCCGATAATCTAACTCTGATGAGTGATTTACTCAAAGATCAGTACAAGGTTAAAGTTGCCAATTCAGGCGCACGCGGCTTGAAGATTGCACTCAGTGATGGGCCACCCGATTTGATTCTCTTGGACATTATGATGCCGGAAATGGACGGTTATGAAGTCTGTAGAAACCTGAAATGCAACCCACAGACCGCGGATATTCCGGTTATTTTTTTAACCGCAAAAGCGGAAGTTGAAGATGAACAACGCGGACTGGAACTCGGGGCTGTAGATTATATTACTAAACCGTTTAGCCCACCGATTGTGCTCGTGCGCGTCAAAAACCATCTTGCCTTGAAAGCGGCAGCGGATTTTTTACGCGATCAAAACCTGTATCTGGAACAAGAAATCCAAAAACGCACGGAAGAAGTCGCCGCTATTCAAGATGTAACAATTCAGGTAGTGACCTCACTCGCTGAAACCCGTGATCCCGAAACGGGCAATCATATTTGCCGCACGCAATTCTACGTGAAAGCACTGGCAGAGAAACTTAGCGCTCATCCTGATTTTGCCGCCGAACTTAGCCCAGCAAACATTCAGCTGATTTATAAATCTGCGCCATTGCATGATATCGGCAAAGTGGGGATTCCAGATAAAATACTCCTTAAACCTGACCGACTCACTCCAGAAGAATTTGCCATCATGAAAACGCACACCACCCTGGGCTTCGAGGCGATAGAACATGCTGAACGCAAACTCGGCATCAACGTAGATTTTTTACGTATTGCCAAACAAATAGCGCTTTCGCACCAGGAAAAATGGGATGGTAGCGGTTACCCTCAAGGATTGGCGGGTAATGCCATTCCACTTGCGGCTCGTTTAATGGCGGTTGCCGATGTCTACGATGCCCTGATCAGTCGCCGTGTCTATAAAGAGCCCATGTCCCATGAACAGGCGCTAACAATTATGGGGGAAGGCCGAGCAACGCATTTTGACCCAGACATTCTGGATGCCTTTAAGGCAATCCACGAAACGATGCGCAGCATTGCATCCTGTTATTCGGATACTGATGAAGCCTTGACAAACAAACGTCAACAATTACTGCGATTAAATTGCGAATAAATGCCTTGATTGGCTTCTGAATCGGTCAATGCTATTTCGGTTAACCTGAAATAGCGATTATTTGGCGAGTTTCATACTCTGAAGCTGACTGCGATTATTACAATAGATTAACCGCAGTTTGGCGCCAATTTTAGCTAGCCGCACGAATTTTACTGCGAATACTTTTGCTCACAACATCAATCGCAGCATCCAACTCCCCGGCTTCGACCGCTTGCTTCAAAATCTCCAATGTCGGAACGAGATCGCTTTGATTTTGAAGCTGTACGCAGTTTTTGCCCTTCGCGAGCTCGATAGTTTTATTGCCATAAAAGATTGCCAGAACTAATTGCCCTTCAGGACTGAACCACCACCAGCGTTTCAATCGCTTGAGTGCTTTAACTTCATGTTTTTCGCCTGTAGCTTTATTAGTAAAGGTTTTATAGTGCGTTGGCGCATATTCGATGCCCTCTTCAGCAGAACGCGCGATTTGGATTTGTTCCCAGAGTTTGGCGCTGAGTTTATTTCGGCGATAGATCACTGGCGTGCGTGTTGGTACGTTTTACTGAAGCTAGTTTGAGTGAGTTTAGCAAAGTCATTGGTTGTTCCTGATAATGTTTAAAACCTGTTTAGTGTATGGTCTGAAAACATGAAGAACAAACTGAAAATCAGATACTTGTGACATATTCGTTGAATATTGCTAGAGTGATCGGGGCAAAAGAAATTAAAAAACCTAGCCAGCGAAACCACAGTCACTTAAAACTGCTACCACGCTATAGCTTAAACCGTTTGACGCAATGATGAGCGTCGACGAGGGCTAGACAGAGCGTTTTTGGGGCTAGCAATAGTGCATTGCTGCATTAAGTGTTTTCGCTCTGGATTCTTTCCGCAACTTTTGCCCAGTTAAACCGCAAATGCCGGTAACTTTAGTGCTAAAGTTTTTTAGGGTAACTATTATTCTAAGCAAAAACATTTTTGTGCAACAAAACGTGTAACCCTGGTTTTTAACCCCAATGAAATCAATAGCCAATTTTTAAGTGAGTAACTTTTGTGTAACTACATTATTGTTATTAATCAATAATATAAGTCAATGTATTTACTCCAACTCAATAGT
>SXIZ01000179.1 GCA_005779525.1 Methylococcaceae bacterium | reverse complement strand
GGAGCGACGACCTCGCGCGCGCACACGGCGGTCAAAATTGAACCACATTATCAAGGGACGACGGTCTATGTCTCTGACGCCTCGCGTGGCGTAGGTGTTGCCAGCAACTTACTCAGTGCAGAACTTAAAGCGGATTTTGCCCAAAGCATCCGCACTGAATATGCTGAAGTCAGGGAACGCCATAAAGGCCGCGAAGCCCAAACTAAACAACATCCATTGACAGAAGCCAGACGTAACAAATTTACCTGGAGCGGTTACGAACCCGTGCAACCTTCGTTTCTGGGCATCAAAGTCATAGATGATGTCAGCTTGGCAACTTTGGCAGAATATATCGATTGGTCACCGTTCTTCCAAACTTGGGAATTGGCAGGCAGTTATCCGAAAATTCTGGAGGACAAAGTTGTCGGCAGTGAAGCCAAAAAACTGTTTCAGGATGCACAAGACATGTTAGCTAAAATTATTAACGAACAGTGGTTGGGTTGTCAGGCGGTTGTCGGCTTTTTCCCCGCCCAAAGTACTGAAGATGATATTGTGCTCTACGCCGACATCTCTGGGCAACAGACCATAGAAACCCTACACCACCTACGTCAACAAAATATTAAAGCACCAGGACGTCCCAATTACTGCTTATCTGACTTTGTGGCACCGATCGAAAGTGGCAAAATGGACTATATTGGCGGCTTTGCGGTCACCACAGGGATAGGCATAGAGTCGAAATTACAGGCTTTTGAACAGGATCACGACGACTATAGTGCGATTATGCTGAAAGCCTTGGCGGATCGTTTAGCGGAGGCTTTTGCCGAATATTTACATGCTAAAGTCCGACGTGAATACTGGGGCTATGCGCAAAATGAAGATTATGCCAACCATGAGCTGATCAAAGAAGCGTACCAAGGCATTCGTCCAGCACCAGGCTATCCAGCCTGCCCGGATCATACCGAAAAAGACAAACTGTTTAATTTGCTCAATGTCACTGCCAATACCGGAATTAGCCTGACCGAAAGCTATGCGATGTATCCGGCGTCAGCGGTCAGCGGCTGGTATTTTTCCCACCCCGAAGCGCAGTATTTTAATGTTGGCAAAATCGATAAAGATCAATTAGCCGATTACGCACGCCGTAAAGGCATGGCCGAGGATATTGCCGCGCGTTGGCTGGTAGCGCATCTTAACCATTAAGCTGTAAACGATGATTGAGCTGCTAATAGAAAAAGTCATCTATGCCAGCCGCGGGTTCTTAGCGCCCGTTTACTTGGCTTTAAGTCTTGCTTTATTAGCCTTATCTATCAAGTTTTTTCAAGAATTTGCACATTTTCTGCCGCACAGTTTAGCGTTGAATTCGCAAGATCTAATTCTTAAAATTCTCTGCTTTATAGACCTGACTCTGGCAGGGCGCTTAATTATCATGGTGATATCCAGTGGCTACGAGAATTTTGTTGCACCATTAGACTTCGGCGAAAATCCTGAGAAACTCGGCTGGTTAGGGACGCATGCTTATGCTTCCCTAAAAAGGAAAGTCGCCACCTCAATTGTAGCGATCTCTTCCATCCACTTGACCTTTGTGGTTTCGGCGCTATGCATGGGTTATCTTGATAAAATGACTAATACGCACTAAATGTATTTATTACTCGGAACCTCAGGATGTCATTTATGTGAACAAGCCACCAGCCTGCTCGCAGGTGTTGCACTGACGTACACTGAAATCGATATTGCCGAACACCCAGAATGGCAAGCCGCTTACGCGATTAAAATACCTGTACTCTATCACTTAGCCACAGGCCATGATTTGTGCTGGCCGTTTAACCACAACGATCTACTCCAATTTATAAGCGAGTTAAGCAATGACTGAACAATTTCGCATTGAAAAAGACAGCATGGGAGCATTACACGTCCCGGTAAATGCCCTCTATGCCGCCCAAACCCAACGTGCGGTGAATAACTTTCAGATCAGCGGTATTGCTATGCCGCCCGTGTTTATCCAAACCGTCGCGCTGATCAAAAAAACCGCAGCGCAAGTCAATTGGGACTTAGGTGAGTTAGAAGCCCCACTGGCACAAGCGATCATTAGCGCTGCAGAACAAATTATTGCAGGGCAACATGCTGATCAATTTCCGATTGATGTCTTCCAAACGGGTTCTGCTACCAGTACCAATATGAATGTCAATGAAGTCATCGCAACCTTAGCCAGCCAAATAGCAGGTAACCCAGTCAGTGCGAATGACCATGTCAATATGGGGCAAAGCAGTAACGATGTGATTCCCACAGCTATTCATGTGAGTGCTGCACTGCAATGCCAACAAAAGCTAGTCCCTGCCTTAGAGCATTTAGCCGACACAATTGAAGCAAAAGCCTTGGCATTAGATCAAGTGTGCAAAACTGGTCGTACCCATTTAATGGATGCGATGCCGATCCGCTTTAGTCAAGAACTGGGCGGCTGGGCCTTACAAATCCGCAATGCTATTGCTCGGATTGAAGCTACTTTGCCACGCATCTACAAATTAGCCCAAGGCGGGACTGCCGTTGGCACAGGCATTAACGCGCTCCCAGAATTTGCCTCCCAATTTGCCGCGACCTTAGCCCAAGCCACTGGCTTACCCTTCGAAGCCAATACTTCATTTTTTGAAAGCTTAGCCACCCAAGATGCAATTGTAGAACTCTCAGGCCAAACCAAAGTGATTGCCGTCAGTTTGATGAAAATTGCTAATGATTTACGCTGGATGAACAGTGGCCCGTTAGCCGGTTTAGGTGAAATTGAACTACCTGCCTTACAACCTGGCAGTAGTATTATGCCTGGCAAGGTCAACCCTGTCATTCCTGAAGCCACAGCGATGGTAGCAGCACAGGTCATAGGTAATGATGCCACTATAACAATTGCGGGGCAATCTGGTAGTTTTCAACTTAACGTCATGTTACCTGTGATTGCCTACAATATATTGCAAAGCATTGAATTGTTGGCCAACGTCAGCAACGCATTGGCTGACAAGGCGATAGAAGGTTTTAACGTACGCGAAGATAATCTACAGTTGGCATTAGCCAAAAATCCAATATTAGTAACGGCATTAAATCCAATTATTGGCTATTTAAAAGCGGCGGATATTGCAAAAACGGCGTACAAACAACAACGTCCAATTATTGATGTGGCTGCGGAAATGACTGATTTAAGCAGAGAAGAATTAGAGCGCTTGCTTGACCCTCAACAATTAACCGCTGGGGGCGTAAGTGCAGGCTAAGTCAGGCTAGTTGCAAGATTGCGCTTTGGAGTGGGTAATATTTTAAGATACTGGCGGCGCCATATTTTTAAATCTGCCCACCAATTTTTTGATTCACATTCCCTGCACTAGGCCTTCACATAACCTTTTTTTGCATACATTCCCGCATCTGCCTTGGCAATCAACGCATCAATGGTTGAGCCATCTTCGGGAAAAATTGCGATCCCAATGCTCGCACTAATCGTCAGTTTGCGACCTTCGAATAAAATGGGTTCTGCAATTGCCTCCAGAATTTTAACACTGCTGCGGTGCGTATCTTCTGGGTGTTGAATCCCTGCCAGCAAAACGACAAATTCATCTCCTCCCATGCGCGCCACCATATCGGATTCCCGAATAACCGATTTAATTGCTTGCGCGGTATGGATTAATACCGCATCACCCGCATGATGCCCATAGTTATCATTAATCGCTTTAAAATTATTTAAATCAATAAAACATAAGGCCAAGCGTTGCTGACTCCGATGTGCCAGCAACAACTGCTTGCTGACATAGGGCATAAAATTATTACGATTTGGAATACTCGTTAATGAATCATAATAGGCCAACTGCCTGACTTCTTGTTCAGCAATTTTACGCAACCTAATTTCCTCTTTAAGCCGTAGCCATCCCCAAAATGTACCCGCAGCTAATAAAAACACCATACTACTGAACACGCTAATCACCACAATGGTTTTTTTGAGCTTTTCCACTTGCTGCGTAGGATTTGGATCATACAGAAAACCATCCAGATTAAAGTTTTCATCCCCCATTCCAACTTCTATAAATGCATCTGCCATTCGTTGCCAACGACCTGGATTCATATGCCCGATCTCGATTAAGTCAGGAAAAATCAAAGCACGTATGGTTTCTGCCTCAAAACGTAAATGCTCTCTAGACTTGGGCACCTGATATTTATTGATCAATAAATCAATAAATTCCTCTGGATGGTCCATAGCATAATGCCAACCTTGTATACTGGCTCGCCGAAAAGCTGCCACCCGCTCTGGATTTACGCGTAACTCTTGTTCTGAAGTAAATAAGATATCACTATAAAAATCAATCCCATAACTATTGGGATTAATCACGGTATACTCTATACCGCGCTGCTTTAAAATAAATGGTTCATTGGTCAAAGAGGAGTTAAACGCTGCGACTCTACCGGAAATAAGATCCTCAAAATCCAAACTACTGGGTACAATATCGATTGCATCAGGGTGTATCCCCTCATGCAACAACATCGCATGAAAGTCGGCATCCGTATTTGCATTCAACAGCATAATTTTTTTCCCAATAAGATCATGCGGCGAGTAGATCCCAGAGTCCTTGCGCGCCAAAAGCACTGATGGCGAATGCTGAAATATCGCCGCCAACGCCACTAAAGGCCTGCCTTGCAAGCGAGCATAGAGAATTTCACTGTTAGATTCGGCATATTGCGCGCGCCCAGCCAATACTTCTTCAACAGGTGTTCGGTCTGGAGCGGCTTCGTGCAGACGGACATCCAAGCCCTCAGCTCGATAAAATCCCTGTGCAACAGCCGCATAATATCCAGCAAATTTAAATTGGTGATGCCAACGTAATTGAAAATCAATCACAGATAACACCGCTTCTTCCGCCATAACATTTAAAGGTATCAGCAGCGTAAAAAGTTGCACTATCCATATATAAATCAAACGCTT
>SXIZ01000178.1 GCA_005779525.1 Methylococcaceae bacterium | reverse complement strand
GTTACCCACCAAAAATACCGTATTTAAGGCTGGTTATTCCCCAGATCCTATTAATGCTGGAGCTGACTATCTCCACACATTTACTGAAATACAAACAAATGCACAAAACCACTGGTGGCTGAGGCGATCATAACATGATAGCGAATTTGCTTAGACTGTGAATAGCTTAACCTTAAAAGACCTGGCACTTTGAGTGCGTTGCAGTGATCAGAAGCTATTCGGCGGATTCCATCAGGGATAGAAGCTAAAGCTTCTGTGAAATACGAATGTATAACTGCAATCTATACCGACTCGATAGCAAAGATTGAGCTTTGCAAATTGTTGGCGTCGATGTTGAACTTGTAGTAGATGTGCGGGTGAAAAGGTAAAAAGCCAACCGGATGTCATAATCCGGTTGGCAGATGAGAACTAAATAACTTGAACAGTTCAGGAGTCTATAGCATTACGTTTTAGTACGTAACTTAAACCAATGTTTAACTTATTTAATTAACACGCTCAACAACTAGGATTGCCCACGTTGCAAGAGCTTTATTTCTACTTTCGCCCAGCCTTTGCCAACGAATTGTAATTTGTTGGCTGCTTGTTTGGAAAGGTCTAACAGATGCTTGTTTCCACGTTTTTTATAAAAACTCCCGCGATCATTGACACGAACATTCACACTTAAGTGGTTTCTTAAGTTGGTCACTTTAAGAATGCTGCCAAACGGTAACGTCGGGTGCACCGCTGTTAGCTGATGCTTGTTATAAATTTCACCGCTAGCGGTAGGGCGTCCATGAAATTTATCACTGTAGTAGGTAGCCATACCTACGGATGGTTTAGAAATCAGTGCTTTATTGTCTACTTTAGCTTCACTGACAGTAGCAGAAAATAAAACATACGAATAAATCAGGGTACTTATAACCCGCTTATATTGAATCATGCATTAACTCCTTATTTAATAAACATGATTCAATCATAGCCTAATATATTTAATATTGAAAATATTTAGCTGCAATTAATTTAATAATTGTTATAGTATCGATTAATAACTAACTGCTGTATTTCCCAGTATATCTGGGATTATCAGCAATATCTTTGTCGATAAATTCACTGTGAGAAGTGTCAAATGAAGACGGTTAGCGCGGCAATAGTTGCCGGAATTGTATTACTTTATTTCATAGACTCTGCATTTAAGATCTCAATTTTAGATTATGAGCTCTTTGTGCATAGCTTGATTAGATTTGTCAGTGGTTTTTTCTTACTGGGTTTAGGCGTGTTTTACGCGCATCAAATCAAGCTAAAGACTGCATTTTATATAGTGTTAGCCTTGGTGCTCGCTGACGATATTTACGATTACGTCAGAAAAGTTGACAGCTTTAGCCCAGAAATTATGTTGCACAGTATTTTTGTGCTGTTGTGGGGAGCAGCAGTCGGCTATTTATTTTTTAAACACATAAAACTACCGACCGCTGTGGAGCCAAAAAACTCCTAAACGCGGAGTTCGCGTTGCAGGCGCTGATAGATACCGCCAAAGCTTCCGTTACTCATCAACACAAAGTGTCCACCTTGTGGCGCTTGCTGTTGTAATTCCTGCACAATAGCTTCAATCGAGGTACAGATACGCACGTTACTAGCGTATTGTAGTAATTGACTCAGATCCCAGCCTAAATTTTCTGGTTGATAGATCAATGCTAGATCGGCGGTTGCTAAGGACTCCGCTAAGCTTTGGATGTGCACGCCCATCCGCATAGTATTCGAGCGTGGCTCAACAATCGCGATAATCCGTTCCTTGGAAACTTGTTGGCGTAAACCTTGTAAGGTGGTGTGAATCGCTGTGGGATGGTGAGCAAAATCGTCATATAGGGTCACATTGCCCAGGGTGGCGATGATTTCCATCCGACGTTTGACATTTTTGAATTGTTTGAGCGCCTGTATCGCATCCGGTACGGCAATGCCTGCATGACGCGCCGCGGCGATGGCCGACAGCGCGTTATAAACATTATGTTGGCCAGTTAGGCTCCAGCTCACTGTGCCTTGTTCAAGCTGTTCGAAAAATACTTTAAATTTGGTGCCATCGCTGCGCATTAATTCGGCACGCCAAGGAGTATCTTCAGCTGCAAGCGTGGTTTTCTGTACTGGAGTCCAGCAGCCCATGGCTAAGGTTTCGCTAATATGCCGTTCATGTGCTGGCGCGATGATTAAGCCCTCTCCTGGAATCGTGCGTACGAAGTGATGAAATTGGCGTTTAATCGCGTCTAAATTTTCAAAAATATCGGCATGATCAAATTCTAGATTATTCAGAATCGCGGTGCGCGGATGGTAATGTACAAACTTTGAGCGTTTATCGAAAAACGCCGTATCGTACTCATCTGCCTCGATGACAAAAAAATCTGAGCCTCCTAAGCGCGCAGAAATGCCAAAATTTAACGGGATGCCGCCAATTAAAAAGCCCGGATTAAAACCATGGAACTCCAGTATCCAGCATAGCATGCTGGTGGTCGTGGTCTTACCATGCGTACCCGCCACTGCTAACACCCATTTATCGTGCAATACATGTTCTGCAAGCCATTGAGCACCAGAGATGTATTTTAGCCCGAGATTTAAAACCGCTTCTACTTCGGGATTGCCTCGGGATAAGGCGTTGCCAATAATCACAATGTCGGGTTTATTGGCGACATTTTCTGCGCGATATCCTTCAAGTAGCTCTATCCCTTGTTCCTGCAATTGGGTACTCATAGGTGGGTAAACCTGTTGGTCTGAACCGCTGACCCGGTACCCTGATTGCTTCGCAATGACGGCTAAGCCGCCCATAAACGTACCGCAAATACCAATAATATGAATGTGTAAAGGTGTGTGCATGGCTGTATTTAATATAATTTTAGTTAGCGGGTTTTTCTTCTGCTTTGGGCGCGGCTGCATCCGCTGGTTTGGCGGTCTCGGGTGTAGCTTCCATTTTAGCCGGGGCTGAATTCTCTGTGGTTTTTGGTGCTTCTTCTGCCGCTGGCTGCGCTCCTTCCGCTGCGGGAGCAGGGGCGGGGGCGGCTGCTTCTGCCGGAGCCTCGGTTTTCGTGGGGGTATTTTCTTTCGCTCCTGCTGTTTCTAGCATTTTAACAATATTGCTGTAGGGCGTGGCTTTCGCTTTCGTTAAAACTGCAATATTTTTTTTATCCTGCGCGTTAATGTCAGCCCCTGAGGCAATCAGCATATTCACGATTTCCGTATCGCCATACACGATTGCTGACATCAGCGCGGTATTGCCCGCATTATCGGCTTTATTGACGTCAGCTCCATAAGCTAACAAGGTTTTTACCACTTGTTTATTACCTTTAAAGCAGGCGCCCATCAACGGGGTCCGACCATCCGCTGTTCCAGTATTGACGTCCACTCCTTGTGCTAAAACGGATTCTAAGCGGGGTAGGTTGCCGCTAACGGCGGCAGCCATCAGCGCTTTGGCATCTTCCGCATAACTTGGGCAGCTCAGAAAATAAAGCAAGAACACGATGATCTTAGAGCCCATAACTTACCTTTATACTTATTGGATTAATTTTCATGAAATAATTTTATTCAGACCTGCGAAAAAAACATAAAATACTGTAACAATATTTATGCCTAGTGAACAATATGCAAAATTTGCCTAATGCACTAAGCCTAGGACAATTTTGCATTTATCGCGTAGTTAATTTTTGATTTGCCTGCACACCATGACTGAAAAAAATAAAATCCTAGTAGAAGCGATACCCCAATTTATCGAAGCACAGTCTGCACCAGACGATGATCGTTTTGTCTTTGCTTATACCATCACGATCACCAATGCAGGCTCTGTCCCGGCAAAACTGCTCACACGTCATTGGTTGATTACCGATGCGAATGGTAAGGTGCAGGAGGTGAGTGGCGAAGGTGTGATTGGTGAACATCCCTATCTTAGACCGGGTGAAAGTTTTCGCTATACCAGCGGCGCGTTGATTGAAACGCCCGTGGGCGTCATGCAGGGTAAATATGTGATGCGTTCTGATGAGGGTGATCAATTCAATGCGGTGATTCCTCGTTTCACGTTAGCGATTCCCAGGACCTTACATTAACTCATGGCAATCTACGCGATTGGTGATGTTCAGGGTTGCTATGATGATTTGTTACGCTTGCTTGAAGCGGTTAAATTTGATCAAAGCGTAGATCAGTTGTGGTTTGCAGGTGATTTAGTCAATCGCGGGCCGCAATCTTTATTGACCTTGCGCTTTGTGAAATCCTTGGGGGAACGCGCGATTACTGTATTAGGTAATCATGATCTGCATCTTTTGGCGGCCGCGAGCGCTGAAAAAAAGTCATTAAAAAAAAATGCCTTGTTCCAGGTGTTGGAGGCTCCTGATTGTGCTGAGCTGATGGAATGGTTACGTTTTCGCCCTCTGTTTTATCATCAAGATGGTTACTGCATGTTACATGCAGGGTTACCTCCGCAATGGGATTTCGTTAAAACCCAAAAATTGGCACGTAAAGTTGAACGGGTGTTACAAGGTGCCGATTACCGCAAGTTTTTAAGCGAAATGTATGGCAACAAACCAAATAAATGGTCTTCGCATTTAAGAGGTGTAGGCCAATTGCGTTTTATCGTTAACTGTTTCACCCGTATGCGCTATTGTACGAAAGAAGGGAGTTTGGATTTTGATTGTAATGGTCCGCCCGGCACGCAAGCCAAAGGATTGCTTCCGTGGTTCCAAGTTCCACAACGCAAAAGTGCCGATATGCGAATTATCTTTGGTCATTGGTCTGCATTAGGGTTTTATGCAGGAGACAACTGTTATGGTATTGATACAGGGTGTTTGTGGGGCGGGCAATTGACGGCATTACGACTTGGAGACACCGTTGAACGCATTAGTATTGATTGCCCAGGCTATAAAAAACCGTAGCCTAAAATTAGCGGGATAATTTGTATGGGGCCGCGCTAGTAATCGCGGCGCACCACCGAGAGATTTTAAACTGCTGAAGAGTTCACTCAGCGTTAGTTTGCATGCGGTTTATTCCAAATTTGCAGTATGCTCAAGGCTGCCAGCATAATAAAAGCCATCAGCGTCATTTCTGGAATGCTTAATCCAAATAAGCTCCAGTCGACTTTCGCACAATCACCTGATCCAGATAGCATCAGCTTAATTGTGGCGCTTAACGGAAAATTATCAAAGACATAGGCTAACCCAGGGCCACATTCTGGCACTTCATCTGCAGGTAAATGTTGAATCCAAATATGGCGAATGGAAATGCCTGCGCCAAGAAATGCGGCTAAGGTACCGACGATAGCGTAATTTCTTATGCCTTGCTGTTGGGGGTTATGTAATGCCGCCACCAAAAAGATCAAACCTACCAATAGAATGGCAATCCGTTGAGAAATACATAATGGACAGGGCTCTAAATTTTTAACGAATTGTAAATACGCGCCGATAGCCAATAAGCTAATGCAGCCGATAAACCCCAGAAAAAACCACCAACGTGGTGTTAATTTAATACGTTCAAGCATGATTAATCTCGTGTTTAAAAGTTTGAATCGCGTTTGATGGTCCTAGAACCACTAAAACATCACCTACATCCAATTTGTGTTGTTGCTCACCCATTATAAAATGGAAATCGTCGCCAAATTCTTTCTCGACGATGCCGAGTAAGATTAAATTGTAATCAAGATTAAGTTTCAGATCACTGACGCGTCGATGCAAGAGTTGACACTGTGGTGCGATTGTCACTTCTGCAACATGGAGATCACCCCGTCCGAATACAGTATCATCCAGTAATGAAGTAATCTCTGGTTTTTTGATTAAATCGTAAAATTTTCTTCCGCAGATTTGATAGGGGTCAATCACTTTATTGGCGCCTGCCGCGATTAATTTGTCTATACAATCAGGATCTTCGACGGCAACGATGATTTTTAACTGGCTATCAAGCGCCCGTGCTGAGAGCGTAAGAAACACATTATCCGAGTCCTCGGGTAAAAAACAAAACAGCTGTTTAACTTTTCCACCTATGCCGATGCTGCGTAAGTCCTCATCACTACGAAAATCTATGCTTAGTGCAGAGTAGCCATGTTCGATGGCATTGGCAACTTTTCCCAGGTCTTGCTCTGCGATAATAATTTCATGTTGTGCAAATTGTAAGCGTTTCAAGACTTCAAAGCTAAGATGGTTGTAGCCAAAAATGGCAATACTAGGCATGTTATTCTCCGAATCGTTTCAATGTGAGCAATTGTGGAGCGGGTGCGATGCGATGAACTGCGCAGGGTTTCTCAGAATAGAATACAAAAAAGGCTAATGTCTCAACGACATTAGCCTTGGTATATCGAAGAGCGTAGCGACTACAAGCTATTTACAGCATTTAAATCTTGGAAAGCTTGCTCTAAACGGTTAACAATACCCACTTCTCCAGCACGTTGCCAAACGCGTGGGTCATAGTACTTTTTATTGGGTTTATCATCGCCATCTGGATTGCCGATTTGGCCTTGCAGATAAGCTTCGTTTTGTTTATAAAAATTCATAATACCTTCCCAAGCTGCCCATTGGGTATCAGTATCAATATTCATTTTTACGACGCCATAGCTGATAGATTCGCTGATTTCTTCTGGTGAAGAACCAGAACCGCCATGGAATACGA
Source organism: Methylococcaceae bacterium (assembly GCA_005779525.1). Classification (GTDB taxonomy): domain Bacteria; phylum Pseudomonadota; class Gammaproteobacteria; order Methylococcales; family Methylomonadaceae; genus SXIZ01. The sequence goes on along the minus strand of SXIZ01000178.1, from coordinate 111 downwards.
AATCTAAAGTATTTGGTGCAACACCAAATTTTTCAGAAACGTATTTTTGCGAGTTCGCCAAAATAGTTGGGGTTAATTTCACATTGCCTGGTTTATACACGCCATGTACGT
>SXIZ01000177.1 GCA_005779525.1 Methylococcaceae bacterium | reverse complement strand
CTGAAGGCAGACATGATTCTGGAAGGCGTTGTTACCAACGTTGCAGCGTTTGGTGCCTTTGTAGACATTGGCGTACATCAAGATGGCTTGGTGCATATTTCGCATTTGGCGGATGTGTTTGTGAAAGATCCACGCGATGTGGTGAAGACCGGACAAATGGTAAAGGTCAAAGTGATGGAGGTTGATGTCCCCAGAAGCCGCATCGCCTTATCAATGAAATCGAATCCTGAACTCGGGGAAAAAACCGTGAATAAGGTTGCTGCTACAGCGAAGCACAAAGTACCTGCGCCTGCAAAAACTCAACCTGCGGCGCAAGGTGCGATGGCGGATGCTTTGGCGAGGGCGTTTAAAAAATAGCACGGTGGTTATGTAATCCAGTGTTTGCGCGGGGCAGCAGCTCTGCAGCGCAAACACCTGTGAGCGACCTGTCTGGTTGGCGTTCGCCCATTCCTCGCGCTAACCCAGCGTGAGCCAATTTTAATACATCTCTTGAAAGTGGATAATTTTGGAATTGCCACGATACAGCCCAAAGCTGGCACGTGCAGTTGGATTGCTATTCCCCGTTCCGGTCCAGTTAAATTTCATCCAGGCATCCACAGACGCACTGATGCTGAGTGGGCCGACGACATTCGGTGCTTTTAGCACAACATTAAAACTGCCATTGCTGAGGGTAGCGGCTTCCAAGTAGCTTTTGCCTGACGGTGCAGGGGTGGCGCAGGCAAAACTACCGCTATTGCCAGCGGTATCCCAGACGCAAGTATTGGCAGGAGTGATGGCATCCGTAGTGATGGGATCGGTAATGCTGATGCTGGCCACGGAGCACTTATCCTCGGCATTCAGCATAAAATTGGTGCCGTTAAAATACTCAGCAAACATAGAAATTGGCAAATCCTGCAGTTCAGAACCTAAGGCATTAGCAAGCGAAATGCGACCATAACGAATCTCTTCGCCGCTGGGGGAGAGAGTAAAGGGAAGGTTGCCTGCAATTACAGTCACGCCATCGCTATCGGTAATGGCAGTAAAACTTAAATTTATTTGATTGCTAAATTTATCAATCATGGCATTAGCTTCGCGTTGGTAGGTATACGTGTCTGCACCCATGACATAGCTTAAGTTACCGCCAGTATTATCTACCAGAGTGGGGGAACCAGCGACACGATTCAATAGCACTTTGTTCAGGTTGTCTTTGCCTTTTTGCATTGCATCGGTGGTTGGGGAAATTAGCGTAAATTGCCCCGGCGTTAAACGGGCAAAGCCGCCAGTATAATTACGCGTTAATACATTCGCAGAATTGTAGGCCGATACCGAGAGTGTGGGCCGATTGCCAGTAGCGTAAGCAATGCTCTGGCCGTTATAACTAAACGTCGTGCCCGTACATGCATGGGCAAAGCCGCCATGACTCCCTAAGGACGCAGTCAGGTGGTCGGGAATAAAGCGCCCAAAATAACTGCTCGCGATGGTATTGCCAAATTTACAGCCAATTTTACCGTTCACTGCGGTATTGGAAAAATCATTCGTACAATCACCCATAGTCGCATCAACACTCGCAAAATTGTCATCGTACACCCCGAAAGCGGCAAAGCGAAAATAACCGACCTCTGAATAGTTGAAGTTAGTTCCAGATGCTAAGCCTGTTAACGGGGCTATGTCCGTAAAACTGCCTGCTAAGGCTCCAGCCTGGGCGGCACCACTGTGGGCCTGAATTTGGTTACCATCGAGTTTAGGTGTGCCATCATAGCCCGCTACACTACTGGCAGCCGACAGGCTAAAGTTACTGTTGGTTTTTAACACTGGAATTGCAGAAGTACTGGTGCCCGTCAGGTCCGCTGTGGGCGTCCCCGAGAGCGTGAAGGTAGTCGGGCGAACCACAAAATCATCGGTTGAGCAGCCGATCTTATTCGGGGTTTGAGTGCTATCGGTCACGCGGCAGCGTAAATCCTTATAGGCTTTTCCAAGGGCAGCTAAACTGACGCTTTTACGCCCAGCATCAGCTTGGGTAAACGTGATGGATTGGCTAATTGCAGGCGTAAGCAATGCACGAGTGCTGCAAGCGGAGTTGCCTGTACCATCCACTAATTCCAGCGTGACTGCTTTATTGATACTTTGACCATAACTGGTTGCAAAATCAATTTCGACCGTCGTGCCATCTGCTCGCAGGGCAACCACATCAAAGCTGAGTGCGGCATTGCTGAGTTTGGTATATAGACGTCCGCTACTCGCGGAGGTACCGGATTCCACACAGTTAAAATTGGCCGCAGCTGCACCGGTATTTGCCGGACAAGCGTGGGTTTGATTATAAAGATTGCTTACATCAGCGCCTGTTAAAGCATAATTGAAGACATTGACTTCATCCAATCGCCCTGTAAAGCGGTAATTAGTCGATCCGCCCAAACCGCTCACATATAGCGTCGATTGCACCACGGCATTTGGCGCTAAAGGCGTTGACACTCTTTGCGTCAACGTTTGCTGGACACCATCAAGATACAGTTTATTACTGGTGACCGCGCCATTGGTAAAGACGGCGGCGACATGATGCCAGCCATTGGCTAAACCTGCAGAGCTGATACCATACACATCAGAATTCAGTGTATTAAAACCCAAAGCGCCCGAGATAAACGCTAAGCCATAAGTTTGCCAACCGATAGGCACGGCGCCATCCTGTCCATTCCAATACATCCAAAATGCGACTGAGGTTTGGGCATTGTTGGCCGTGGAGATCCCGAGGTTGCTAAAGCTAAAACCACCACCGCCCACTAAAGGACCCGTGGTTTCGGCATAACCGCAGGTACCTGTGACGCTGGCACGGGCAGGGTTAACAGTTTTGGGACTGGGAAGCGGCGAACCATAAGCTGTACCTGGACGGCTGGCGCCGCTACTATCAGCGACTTCACCAGTTGTGCCATTCCAAATACTGTCTTCAAAATGATATTGACCGAGCAGGGTTGGGCAAGTCCGCGCAGTGCCATCATAGTTTTTTCCAGCAGCCTCGTTGTTGTAAACCAGCGCAATTTGTCCTGAACTTAATGCGGTGTTCCATATTTTTACTTCGTCCATGAGACCATTAAAGAAACGGCCTCCGCTAATATCGACAGCAGCTCCAAGGACTAAATTACCCGTGTAGGTAGACGTTGCCCCAGCAAAAGTAATCGCAGTACCGTAAGCTGCTCCATCTACAAAGAACTGTATGCTCGTCCCGCTAACTTGCACGGCAACATGATGCCAATTGCCATCGTTCACCTTAGCTGTTCCGCTGCTATTATTCCAGCCTCCAGATTGTAAAGACGGTTTGCCAGCATTGCCAAATCCTAAATTGAATTCATAACCGCCATAGGGTGAGTTTGGGGCGACCTTGGCGATAATATCGTTGGAAGCCGCGCTGGTGGTTTTTATCCAGGCCGCTAACGTGAAATTACCTGTTAAGCGCAAACTAGCCGCGTCAGCAATGGTGACATATTGACTGCTGCCATTAAAAAAGCCCGCCCGACATAATTTGCCTGAACTGTCGGTGCTTAAGCTACTTACGGCTTTTCCATGGTAATTATTGCCACTGCTATCCGCTACCTCTCCGCTAGTTCCAGCCCAAACCGTCTCGTCCATCCGGTATTCAGCTAAGGGTGGGGTGGGGAGGTATACTGGGCAGCTGTGAGTCTCGTTATAAAGATTGCTCACATCCACATCACTTAACAGGCCATTGTATACTTTGACTTCGTCAATTCTTCCAATAAAGCGGTTGTTAGAAGCTTTGCCCCAGCCACTGAGGTATAAGGTCGATTGTACGACTGCCAGAGAGTTAGTCGGGGTGCCTGTTTTCTGGCTGAGAGTTTGTTTTACGCCGTCAACATAAAGCTGATTCGAGGTAACACTGCCGTTGACAAAAACGGCTACGACATGATGCCAACTGTTGCTTAGTCCAGTGGAAGCTATCCCATAAAGATCACTTCCTCCAGTAGTAAATCCAAAATTTCCGCCCTTAAACATTAATGCATAGCTTTGCCAACCTAAGGGAATGCTGCTGTCTGCACCATTCCAGTACATCCAGAAACTGACTGAGGTGTAGTATCTAGTTGTGGTCGTGACGGCTAAGCTGCTGAAAGTAATCTGTCCAGAGCCCGAGGCAATATCCGCATAGCCACACGTCCCGGATGAGCCAGAGCGACTAGGGCTTGAGTTAGTTGCCGTGGGTAATGGTGTACCGCTTGCGGTAGCATGCAGATTATTTCCACTGGTATCTTTAACATCTCCGGCTGTAGTGCTCCAGTTGGATTCATCTAAATGATACTCGCCTAATAGCGTGGTGGGTTGAATGTTAAAATTTGGACCAAAAAAACCAGGTGGCCAACTCGTATTAGTCGTGGCTTCGAAGTTGTAGGAGAGTGTAGTGGTGCTCAGCCAGTTGTCACTAATATCGGTAAATGCGGCATCGGTAATAAAGTTTGTTGGTTGGACTGAATAATTATCACTCCCGGAGACACCTACAATACGATAGATCTGCCCTTTTTTTATAGAAATGGGTGCAATACTCTGATAGCGAAAACTAGCTTTTATTGGGTTGCTCATGATTATAGTGGCTGAAGCAAGCAAGCTGCCATTAGAAGCATAAAGGCCAACCGGATGTATGTCGAAAAAGCCATTCCCCCGGTCATCATAATAACCTAATGCATCGATTATAAAATCTTTATTAGCGATAAAATCCCGACCAAAGGCATATGATCCTGCGGTGTAGTCACGACCCCCGCTGATAGTGTAAGCAGGGGCTGCATTCGATTGCGGTGATCCCAGCGTTATGACTAAGCTTAAAATTAATAAGCCGATATGCTCACATATCCAGGCGATGCAAAACTGGTTAGTATTTAGGTTGGGCATGTTTAATTTCTTAACAGTTTGCATCACACTCTACTCGCAGTAAGTGGTAAACGATTTCGGATTGGACGGTCGCGTTGTATTACGGTGTTAGCTTAATTAGCAGGTTTCTCGTTGCAGCTTGAGTTAATCGGCGAGGCGTATAATTTTTGTCAGGCTTTCGGGGGTTAGCTGTTTAGTCAAACGTAGCTTGAAAAATTTGGCTTGTTAATTAGACAGTTAATTCAGCTGCTTGGCTTGATTTGTGTGTTGCTACTAAAAAACGTTGATTTATGCTTTGGAGATAGCCTACCGAAAGTGTTAATTAACCAATATAGTTAAGCTATTAAAGCATAACTGGGAAGTTAACACCTCACTTATTAGTCTAGAGCGAAATTTAGCATAACTGTGATGAATTTCAAACGAAGATGTAAAAATAATTCTAGAAAATCTGCTGGGTCGCAGTTTCGAACTAGGGTGTATGAACTAAGCGCTGAACAGGGTAGGTGACAAGCTATTTTTATGTTAGCGCTGCTTTAGCAACTGGGTTTGTCAGTACGGCGAGGGATAAATACATTTAATAAGCGGAGAACGAATAAATATTGACAACGATTTAGCCCTAATTTGGCAAGTTACCAACAAACAGTTGATACGCTGGATTATGGGTTTGCTCATGATATTCCACCGCTTGACGTTCTAGACATTCCTGAAAAACTTTTTTCTCAGATTTAGGGAGTTGTACGCCAAGTAATACCTGCCCAAAGGCGGCACCATGATTGCGATAATGAAACAGGCTAATATTCCAGCGGTCGCCCAGTTCAATAAGAAAATTCAACAGGGCGCCGGGACGTTCGGGGAAGGAGAGGCTATACACCAGTTCTTGCAAGCGCATTGGGGCATGTCCGCCCACCATATAGCGGATATGCTCTTTGGCCAATTCGTTGGCCGTCATATCGACCACCTGAAATCCCTGTTGCTTAAATGCAGTAATTAAGCTGAGTCTATCGTTCTCTTGCCCGCTGCTGCTGATCCCCACGAATACTTGCGCTGCTGCTGCATCATAATAGCGGTAATTAAACTCGGTAATACTGCGCCCGCCTAATAGGCGACAAAAGCTTAAAAAACTCCCTGGGGTTTCTGGAATAGTCACCGCTAATAAGATTTCGCGGTGTTCGCCCACTTGCGCACGTTCGGCGACATAGCGTAAGCGGTCAAAATTCATATTCGCACCGCTCGTAATGGCTACTAAATGCTGACCTGTGACCTGTTCGCGTTCTACATATTTTTTGAGTCCTGCGGTCGCTAAGGCGCCCGCAGGCTCCATCACTGTGCGGGTATCGTCAAAAATATCTTTAATCGCGGCACAGATTTCATCGGTACTGACGGTAATAACGGCATCCACACAATGCTGCGCGATATGAAAGGTTTCTTTCCCGATTTGTTTCACGGCGACGCCGTCGGCAAACAGTCCGACTTGTTTTAAAGTGACCCGCCGTTTGGCTTGTAATGCGCGATTTAAACAATCAGAATCATCCGGTTCTACCCCGATAATTTTAATTTCTGGGCGTACGAATTTGATATAGGCTGCAATTCCTGCAATCAAGCCACCGCCGCCGACAGGAATAAAAATGGCATCCAGCTCCCGTTGCTGGCGCAGCAATTCCATGGCAATTGTCCCTTGTCCTGCGATTACTTCCGGGTCGTCATAGGGATGGATAAAGACCAGTGCTTGGCGCTCAGCCAATTCCAAGGCATGCATATAGGCATCATCATACGAATCCCCAAATAATTCTATGCAAGCACCTTTGGCACGCACTGAATTCACTTTGATTTCCGGGGTCGTCTTCGGCATCACAATCACCGCGTGAATCCCCATTTTTTGTGCGGCTAAGGCGACACCTTGGGCATGATTACCTGCGGAAGCCGTAATGACGCCATGTTGCAGTTCAGCAGAACTTAAGGACGCCATTTTGTTATAGGCGCCACGTAATTTAAAGGAGAACACCGACTGTAAGTCTTCACGCTTTAAATACACCTGATTCTGCAAACGCCGAGATAAGGCTGGGGCAGCATCTAGCGGGGATTCTTGCGCGACATCGTAGACCCGCGCACGTAAAATTTTTTCGATAATTTTTTGGAGCATCACACAAAAAAGGTCTGAGGATTGAGTCGATTTAAGGTATTATCCCATAGATTTTTAACCCCTACAGTTTGGAAGCATCCTCATGACACAAGATGAATTAAAACAAAAAGTTGCCGAAGCTGCGCTACCTTATATCAAAGACGTGCCCATTATCGGCGTGGGTACGGGTTCCACCGTCACACATTTTATTAATTTCTTAGCGGATTTTCGTGCCGATATCGAAGGTGCGGTCTCTAGCTCGATTAAAACCACCGAACATCTGAAAAAAATCGGTATCCCGGTTTTAGAACTGAATGATGTGAATGGCTTAGATGTTTACGTCGATGGTGCGGATGAAGTCAATCCACGTAGACAATGTATTAAAGGTGGTGGCGCGGCGTTAACCCGCGAAAAAATTATCGCTGCTGCGAGTAAAAAATTCGTCTGTATCGCTGACGAATCGAAAGCGGTGGATGTGTTGGGAAAATTCCCGTTACCCGTCGAAGTCATTCCAATGGCACGCAGCTACGTAGCGCGCGAACTAGTCAAATTAGGCGGTCAGCCAATTTGGCGGCAAAACTGCATCACCGACAACAGCTGCGAAATTTTGGACGTGCACAATTTAAGCATCGTCGATCCAGTGGCGTTGGAAATTTTGATTAACGCTATTCCTGGCGTCGTCACCGTTGGATTGTTCGCACAACGCGCTGCGGATGTAGTTTTGATCAGCAAAGGTAACGATATCGTTACTTATTAAGTTAGAGTGTAGTGTGTCGCCTGTATGAAGCAAGTGGAATCCGGGAAGTCGAAGTGTCGAATTTTTTCTGATTGCACTGTGTTGCATTCGGGCAACGCGCTACAATTCAAAATTATCCCTAAGCATAAATGCATTAAGCGGTTGTGACCTGAAGGAGACCCTCCATGTCTTTAGTGATTTCATCCGTAAATAATTTTATGACCGAACAGGAATACCTTCTTAGCGAACGTGTATCAAAGGTCAAACGAGAATATATTGATGGTCAGGTCTTCGCGATGGCCGGAGCAAAAATCAATCATAATTTACTGTCGACTAATATTACGCGTCATTTTACGAATCATTTGGATGGCAAACCCTGTGCAACTTTTAGCAATGACATGCGCCTAGCGGTAGGCCAGGATTATGTCTACCCGGATGTTATGGTTGATTGTAGTTCGCTTGCAGGTGATGAAGATTGTTTACGCTCCCCCTTGCTGATTGTGGAAGTTTTGTCATCCTCAACACGAAAAATCGACACCACGACCAAATTGTTAAAATATATTAATCTGCCGAGTCTGCAGGAATATGTATTAGTCGAGCAGGACATTGTCGCAGTGCAAGTATTGCGTCGCAGTTTAAACTGGCAACCTACGTATTATTATCTGGGTGATGCGGTTATTTTTGAGTCGATTGCATTAACTTTGGCAGTAGAAGACATTTATGCCCGGGTGCAAAATAATGAAATGTTGGAATTTATCCAAGCCAAGTCCAAGCTCAGTGCACTTCCCGAGCAGAATTAATTCGCATTTAGGGTAAACGCTTTCTATTCGGCGTTATTCAAAGCACTCTATATTTAATGCCAGACTTTTCCCTTTTTAATTATCTGAGGAAAATCCATGTCATCAATAGAAAGCAATGTCAGTGTGTGAGGTTGGATTTCGCTAAACTCAATCCAACCGAAATTTTGAATTTTTTATAATTATATTAATAATTTAGCAATCAGAAATTCCCCCGTATGGGGGTGTTTCAGTCTGTGCATACCTTTATGCAGCATAGAATTTTGACAATTAGCACGTAGGTCCGATTAGAAGAGTGTAATCGGACGAATGTGGCGTAGTTGCACATTGCGTGCAAATCAGCATTCCTCCTGCGCAAGCTAAGCGTTATGTGCTTATTCAATCTGTCACTTTGATGCGTGGCATTACCGTATATCTTCTAATACGCCGATATTCGACACTGGCAGGTTAACCTGTAAATCCTAGTTAGATAATGGTTCCGCCATTTAGCTGACCGAACAGCGTTCCTCCGCTACGCTAGCCCCGTATCAGTGCAGCAATGTACCCGTGAGCTCATCTTGGTGCGTTATGCAGGTTTTCTTGGGGCATAAATTCCTGATTACTTGCCAGGCCTTAAAAGATGTTGGCCTGAGTTAAGGCAATTCCCCGTTAATAGCGCCTAAATTCCTAGTTTTGCACTTTGTTACCTCCTTGCTGACCACACTGGCATAACATCTGCTTGCCTTTTTATTTTCAAGCTTATCCACTGGAAAAAAGGACGCAAGCCGCACATGAAACACTCTAATCCACACGCACAACTCGACGCTTATTATCAACAAGTACAGGACATCATCCTGTGTCGACAGGATTGGGTGACCGGATTATTGCCGGCCAGTACGGCGGTTAATGCGCATGGAAATTATACCGATGCGTGGGTCCGCGATAATGTGTACAGCATTTTGGCGGCTTGGGGCTTGGCCTTGGCGTACAAGCGCGTCGAGGAGAATCAGGGTAAAACCTATGTGTTGGAGCAAAGTGTCGTTAAATTGATGCGCGGGTTATTAACCGCGATGATGCGGCAAGCGTCCAAGGTGGAAAAATTCAAACAGTCGCAAAATCCCTTGGATGCCTTGCATGCTAAGTATGATACCAAGAGTGGGGCAACTGTCGTCGGTGATGACGCTTGGGGGCATTTACAGTTGGATGCTACTTCCTTATTTTTGTTGATGTTGGTGCAAATGACCGCCTCGGGCTTACGCATCGTGTTTACCATCGATGAGGTCAATTTTGTGCAAAATCTGGTGCACTATATTAGTCGCACTTACCGTACCCCGGATTATGGAATATGGGAGCGCGGCAACAAAACCAATCACGGGGTGGCGGAACTGAATGCCAGCTCGATTGGTATGGCCAAAGCGGCGTTAGAAGCCTTGGCGGGCTTTAATTTATTTGGCAAAGAGGGTGGGCAAGCCTCGGTGGTGCATGTGATCAGTGATGATATTGCGCGCACGCGTATTACTCTGGAAGCCTTATTACCCAGAGAGTCCATTTCCAAGGAAACCGATTCCGCGTTACTCAGTATTACGGGTTTTCCGGCCTTTGCGGTCGATAATACCGCACTGCGTGCTAAAACCGAGCAAACCATTTGCACCAAACTGGAAGGGCGTTATGGTTGTAAACGCTTTTTGCTGGATGGCCATCAAACCGTGATTGAAGACAGTCAACGCTTGCATTATGACCCGCATGAATTAAAACAATTTATGTCCATAGAATGCGAATGGCCCTTATTTTTTACTTATATGTTGTTAAATCATCTGTTTGCGGGTGATCTGGAACGTGCGGCAATTTACCGTTCTAAACTCGAAGCATTATTGGTGGAGCATCATGGTCAACGCCTGCTACCGGAGTTATACCTAGTCCCCAAATCGGCCATCGCCGATGAAAAAGCGCAGCCACATAGCCAAGAGCGGGAGCCCAACGAAAATATTCCGCTGGTTTGGGCACAAAGTCTGTTTATTCTGGGCAGTTTGATTCAAGACGATTTACTCAGTGTGGCGGATATTGATCCGATTGGCCGCCATAAAGTGCAATTGCAACAAGCAACCGTCTTACAGATGCAGCTGCTAGCCGAAGATGAACACGTGCAAGCGGATCTTCAGGCGCAAGGGATTACCGCGCAAACTTTAGCAGAAATTGCCCCGGTACAAATTCGCGAAGCCATCGAGTTAGCTGCAGCTTATACCCATGTAGGACGCAACGATAGAATAGGGTTGACCGGGCGACCATTACGGCAGTTGCGCACCTTAGCCACTTCAAAAATGTACGTGCTTGCGGGCGAACAATTATTGTTTTTACCACAGTGTTTAAGTCAAAAAGGCTTTTACTTAGCCATGGACAACCGCTTATTGATTCAGCGGTTAAAAGTAGAGCTGGCGTATATTGTCAAACATTGGGATCGACCTGGGCATCCGCTGGTGGTCATGAAAATTAAACACAATATGCTGGAAGCGCAAAACCGCGATATCTTGCTAGAGTTTTTGCGTGAGTTGCAACAAGGATCTACCCAAGGCATAACTATTCAATTGGGCTCGGTTTTAGATTTTGCCGCAACTTCCAGTAAAGAAAAAATTAATTATTTACACGATTTTCAATTTTCTGCCGCCTCCTGGGATGAGCCATGGCGCCCGTTTGCCGATATTCTGCCAAGTGATGGGCAAACGGCAGCGCCACTGGATACCTTATTACTCACCAGTTGGGATATTGGCGACGATCGCCAGCTGCTGCAACAATTGCAAACCAATGCCAATGTCTATGCACAGCTAGAAGCACTCGCATTATTAGTGCAACGCCATGGCTTGGACTTTGTAACCGGATTGAAGGCGAAGGATGGTAGCGTAGCAACGGTGCGTGATCTGTTAGAAGAAGTCTATACCCGGGCGGGCGATCAGCACGTTTGGTTTGTCGTGCGCCGTTGTGCAGGGTTATTGGGTAAATACGATATTAATCTGGAGCAAGCGGCGAATGAAATTTTAGCGCGGCAGCATGCATTAACGTTAGGGCGAGCCTACAGTGGTAAAGCCACTTTAACGCGTCCGGCGGACTCCTCGGAAATACTGCAAACTATCCGTAGTTACAATAGCGATGCCAGTGAGCAAATTATCATTCAAGAAATTATCTTGTATCTGGGGATGTTCATCAAATCCGACCCGCATTTATTTACCGATATGCACACGGTCCGGGTTGGTCATATTTTGCAATTGTTGAGTGTCAGACAACAGCGCGAATTAGGCTGTGATACTTTT
>SXIZ01000176.1 GCA_005779525.1 Methylococcaceae bacterium | reverse complement strand
TGGCATCAATCAAATCTAGATGTTTTAATCTTTCACGAAAGGTCCAGACGGTTTTTGAATCGGGTACACGATCTTCTAATTCCAACCCCAAAAAACGCATGAAGCTGAAACGATCACGTATTTGGTATTCGATACCGTCGTCCGATAAGATGCCCTTATTTTTTACCTAACTTATTGGCTTCATAATTTTCCAGAAACTGAATAATGGCAAAAGTTAACCATCCCACAATTGCTAAAACTACCGTGAATAGCCCGTAAGAGATTGGCCAAGGTATGCCTTCGGTCATCATCGAAAATTCGGACATGCCGCCTATTCCAGCCAATACATTCAGCGGCAAAAAAACCACGCTGATCCGAGTTAAACGCTTTACCACTTTATTTTGGTTTATATTGATAAAGCCGACAGTAGCATCCATTAAGAAATTGATTTTATCGAACAAAAATGCGGTATGCCCGTCTAACGATTCGATATCGCGCATAATTTGTTGCGAGTCTTCAACTTGTTCTTTCGTTAAAAATTTGCTGCGCATCAAAAACGAAATCGCACGTCGAGTATCCATCACATTACGCCGAATCCGACCATTTAAGTCCTCTTCATAAGCGATATCGGATAAAATTTCAGCTGCCTCTTCATCCGTAATCAGCTTACTTAATACCTGTTTTCCCGAAATTTCTAAGCGTCGATACACATCTTCCAAGGCATCAGCAGAGTATTCTATCGAAGCCGCATATAAATCTAATAACATATCTTTGGCATCAGAAACATAATTGGCTTGGGTAAGCGCACGTAAACGCTGCAAGCGAAATACTGGTAAATCGACATTACGAATAGAAAATAACACGTCATTAAACAGGATAAACGCCACCGGAACGTTATTGGACACATCGTCTTTATCCAACAAAAAATCCGAATGCAGATGCATCTCGCCATTTTCCTCTAAATAAAATTTGGCACTGGACTCCAAATCATTCAATTTATCGGGATCTGGAATTTGAATGTGGAAAATATTACCCAGCCATAACCGATCTTCGAAAGTGGGTTCGACCAGATCTATCCAGATAGGCTGACTCTGCATTAGCTGTTGCTGGCTAGTGAAATTGATTTCCCGCAGCTTACCCTGATCCAATTGAAACACTTTGACCCGAGAACGTTCGCTTAGGTAACCACGCGCATCCATAAGTTGCACAACGGCAAGTGGGGCAACGCGCAAAAGTGCCTCCTTACGTTCATCGTGCAGATGATCCCAAATAATCGCCTGTTCTTGCTCGGATAATTGCTCGAATAGCTGCGCCATCTCAAGCGGGGAAATCTGTACTAACAGTTGACCTAATTGCGCTAGATTTTCTTTGCGCACCATAGCTTCAACTAAGTCCTGTTTCGGCATGCTTTGCTTGTGCACCCAATCTTCGATGACTTTATGCTTTAACAGTATCTCTGCGATTGCACTTTGTTTAGCATTCAAGTGAGAATTTGACGGTTTAAGCATGCAACTGCAATCCAGAGGTGCGGTTAAATCATTAGAATCCCGTTCGTGCAAGTTAGTGTCGAAGCCTGGGCTGGGTCGAAACATGAACGGGATTCTAATGCCTCAAAAGTTAGGTAAAAATACTCAACAAGCCCGCCGTCAGGCGATGTTTACCCTCAACACCACTAACTGGGAAACCTGTTGAGCCTTAATCGCTTAGTTAAGAAGCGCTATTTTCAATATAGCGTTGACGTTTTTTAGGGGCAATTTTATCCAGTTCAATCATCACCAAACTATCCAAACAATTATTAAACTCAGGATCAATATTAAAGCCCATGAAGTGACAGCCATCCTCCAAACACAGTTCAACATATTGTTTGTATAAAGTGGGCACTTTGACGCCCAGTTTTAGCAACTCACTATTTAATATCTTAAAGCTGGTTTTGTAATCGGAATTAAATTGCGACGCTACCCATTCTTGAGTTTCTTGCGAAATTACAAACGGAATTTTAGCGGCTACCAGCGGGGTAGTAGAGCCAAAGTGATGGTCGTAAAAACCTACAATCGCTTCCTTGGCTAACTGTGGGTAGGCGTTACTGACACTGACTGGGCCATACATATATTTGATATGCTGCTGATCGCGAATGTAAGCGCCAATCCCATACCAAAGATAATCTAAACTGCGTTGCCCCCAATAGCGTGGTTGCACGAAACTCCGCCCCAGTTCAATACTATTAGGCAACAATTGCATAAACTCAGGGCTAAATTCAAACAGTGAATGACTGTAAAAACCTTCTACACCATAGGTCTCCATAATTTTTTTGCCATCGCCGATGCGATAGGCGCCGACAATTTCCAAATCGGTTTCGTCCCAGAGAATTAGATGTTGGTAATACACATCGTATTTATCAAAATCAAGCGCCAAGCCCGTCCCCTCTTCCACTGATCTAAACGTCAGTTCGCGCAAACGGCCAATTTCATGCATCACTGGGCAATCATATTGATAATCATACAAAAATATCATTTTTCCATCTTTGGTTTTCCCGAGCAGTTTAGACTTATACAAGGCTTTTTTGAGCGCTTTGGTATCTACCGGATGCACAATGGTGGCATAGGTATTAAACAGTGATTTTTTGTTTTTACCTAAATTGATGACATGTTTACGGAAGCGTTTGGCGAGATCTTTATTACTATCTTCACTTTTAGTGATCGCTTTATAGCTGATAGGTGCACCGACCGAGAATTTTAGCGCTTGTTGCTTTTTATTAAACATTTCATTGACTAACAACATGGTACCCAAAGGTTTATACACCATGGACGCGCTGTAAAACATCAAAGAATTGTAAGCTTGGATATGAATAGGCAAGATCGGGCATTGGGTTTTTTTGGCGAGTTTAATAAACCCGGTTTGCCATTCACCATCACGCACGCCTTTGGGTGATAAGCGTGACACTTCGCCCGCCGGAAACACAATCACCGCCTCATCCATTTCCAAGGCATCCAACATCGCCTGATACGCCTGTTTGTAGGCTTTTTTACCTGACAGGATATCGATCGGTAAAAAAATGGATTGCAAAGGTTCCATATGTTGCAAAACCTGATTAGCCACAATGCGCACATCAGGGCGCACGGATTTAATCAGTTTTACCAACGCCAGTCCATCCAACGTGCCGATAGGATGATTGGCAACAATCAATAATCGACCATCTGCTGGAATATTGTTATACGAGTCCGAATTAACTTGGTAGCTGAATTCAAAATATTGCAACAATTTGTCTAGAAAAGCAAAACCTCGCAAATGCTGATGGGTACTGATAAATTGATTGAAATCATCTTCATGAATTAGGGTTTTCAGCAGCTTGAGCGCAAAATTGCGATTTTTACCCTCGGCGAATTCGGGGTAGACTTCGTGCAAAATTTTTTCAGCGTTGATCATGGGCATTTCCTGTCTAGCTGCAACTCAGTGCAGACATATTTAGCTATCGGTTCTGACCGATCAGTTTAAATAGCATTTATGTCAGGAATATTAAGATGGCGAACAAAAAACTCTGGTACTCAGTTAATCTTATTTTGTCGGTCTAGTGTCGCTATCGCGACGTTGTTTTAATCGGGTTCTCGCACCCGAAAGCGAAATACTTTCTTTTGCACCGCCTCGGCAACTGCTCCAGGCGTTACTCTAACTCCTGCATCCATGCAGTCGAAAAGAAAGTATTCAAAGACAAATCTGTCAGGAACAGATTTGGATGCGTTAGCACACGAAGTGCGAATGCCAGGATGGCATGAGTCATTAGGCGGCCCAGTTACCGCCGATGTCTTGCGCTCCTCGTAGTTATCGGGGGGTGACAAAAGGGGCGTCCTGCCCTTTATGCCCTGTGGGTACTTTGCCACCTTGCGGCATCCATGCCGCAACCCGTTGGGCTTTTCCCGATAACTACTCCGGTGCTCGACGCGGTAAACGGGATAATATCTCTTACCTGAGAATATTAATATGACTAGGTACTAGACTAGGGTTTTAAATTTGAAACTCCAACCAGCCTACTCCGCCAAGCCCTGCAGCCACTCTTGGATCACCTCGCTTAACCACCCGGGGTCATCCAACGGTAAATCATGCCCCGCACTTGGATGAATGCGCAAAGCCGTTTGCCACGCCTGATGTATCGCCAGACTACAGCGATAATCCACCAAACGATCGGCTTGCGAGGCAATCACCAGTAACGGGGGCGTGGGTTGCTGCTGAGGCTTGAAGCGCGCAGCCGCACTTAATTGCCTTAGCGTATTCGCAAAGCTTACTGGCTGCTGCTGTTGCCAGTGTATCCATTGACTAAGCAATTGCGCATCGCTGTCAAATTCATTTGACGTCAAGGCCAAAATCGTCTGCTCTCGCTGGGCTAGCGATTGGCAACAGAACCGCAAAATAGCGCCATAATTTTGCCAACGCAAGCGCCGATAAAACGGGGAAAAATTACTTAGACTGGCATTAATCACCACGCCACTTGCGATTTCATGAGGGTAGCGGGTCATCCAATCAATTGCAAGCATCCCCCCCATAGACAAGGTAAGCAAATTTACAGGTACTTGCTGCCCTCCGGCAAACCATTGTTGCCGCACCGCTTCCGTCATTTCCTGGATAGTGCTGGGACTTTGATGTTGATAGCACACACCATTCCCAGGAAGATCCAAGGTCAGCACGGGTGTAGCAGGCAACTGTTGTTGTAATTGTGAAATAAAGCTGCCCCAATGACGCTGTTCGCGGCTTAAACCACGCAACAATAGCACGGGTGTGTTAGCTGGGCTCACGGTACCAGAGCTCCTGTGCGGCGAGGGCAAATTTTTGGTGCTGTTGCTGATCGCTCCAATGTTCATAAGACAAGGTCGCGCGTACCAAAAACTCCATGAGGATTAAATGCCCTCGGAGTACTCTGCTAATGCGATGCGCTTTAATCGGGTGAAACATGCCCAGCAGCTTGAATAATTGCAAAGGATTTTTACGAATCCAACGCCATGACCCCATTTCTAAAGTTAGCGGTAAAAACACGCGCTCGGAACTTAAAGATTGCAGATACAAATAATCCCACAAATCACCATGGGTCAAGTAATGCAAAGCCTGCGGTTCAAAGCAATAATTTTGGTAGGGATAGGTTTGAAAAAACAATTTGCGTAGATGATACATAGCACCGACATGCTGAATCGGCTCCCAGCGACTCTTGGCAAACGGAAACCAAATGCGGTCCTGCACGCCAAAGCCGGAGTGACAATCTAAAACGATGCTGAACGGTGCCGTTAACACCCGTTGCTGAATAAAATCGCATAAGACTTGCGCTTCTACTTGCATTGCTTCGCCCGCCACCCCTCGATACCATGGCAAGCTAGGTGAAATTCGATGCCCACCCGCCAACCAGACAGTCTGCTCAACACTATCCACTGGAGCATTGCGCATCAAATCGACCCCGTGACCATTGGCACGCATGCGTTTATACATGCCAATAGGATTCACTAAGGGGACAAATTCGATACGCACTTGCGCCAGCATGGTTCTGAGCGTGGCATCCCAGTGCAAGCGTTCTAGCAAAGTTTCTAAAAAGGCTAACACCACTTGCGTTCCAATGCGTTCCAACCCATGTATCCCCCCTACAAAAGTAATGCAAGGTGCGGAAGTAGAAGTTGAGCCCATGCTTAAGGCATAAATTGGAAATTGCAATTGCTCTAAGGCAACGGTCTGTAAAACTTCGACGCGCAAAGCATTAACGTTTTGCTGGATAATGGATTCGAGTTGTTGCAGTTCCGGTAAATATGGCGTCACGAGTTACAGAAGGTTGCCTGTCAAAGGAATTCGGTATTCTAGCGCAGTAGTGTAAAGGTTTTATGACAGTCATTGCACACAGATTGCTTGCGCTTAAGGTAGGCTTAACTTGCAGTTAAATCGTCATCTTCTGCCAGTTTTAATTTTTGTTCGCGTTGTGCTTGGGTTAAATGCCGCACATTTTCCCCCTGCACAATAAAAATTAAATGCTCGCAAATATGTAATGCATGATCGCCGATGCGTTCCAATGCGCGGGTAATCCATAAAACTTCCAGCACACTTGAGATGGCTTTGGGCGTTTGCAACATATGCGCAATCAAATTACGACTAACATTGCTATATTCAGTTTCTACATCCCGCTCTATCCCGGTAATTTGAGTGATGTTGTGAATATCCAGCTTAGACAATGCCTCGAGGGCATTATGCAACATATCTTCGACCAATTCCGCAAGAGGTTGGATTTCAGTGAAAAGCTTTGGTTTTATTTTGGCCGTGGACGAACGCAACGCCGCCTTGGCAATCCGCTCGGCTAGGTCTGCAATAATCTCCAGCTCATGGATAATTTTCAAAGCCGCAATCACTAAACGTAAATCTACTGCGGTGGGTTGTCGCAACGCTAAAATACGATAACACTCGTTATCTAACGTCATTTTATAGTCATCCACCAGACTATCATCTTTAATAATTTGCTCTGCCAACACACTATCTCGGGCAGTAAAAGCTTTAACCGCCAGGGCGATTTGCAATTTCACTAAGGCACCCATATGCATCATTTGCAGACGCAACGCCTCAATTTCGGTATTGAATTGGCTAGAGATATGTTGCTCTAAGGTATCCTGATTCATCAATTTTTCTCAACTTCGTGCTTAGTTACATGCTCACTACGGGCAGATTCTCACGTATTTTCTGAGGCGAACCTCCACCGTAAAAGCTAAATTATTCAGCGTTACCCAATTTCACATGGGTTTGCTTGCGTTTAACTTTGGCGGGTTTCAGTTTGCCGGATTGCGCTTCTTTAAAACGTTTATGCGTCAACTGAATCAACTGTTCTTGCGCCCCGAATTCCTGGAGCTCGCCCGTTGGACGACGTTGAATATACTGTCCATCAGCGTGCATTTCCCAGACACTACGCTGATTTTTAAGTTGGGTATTGATGATTTGTCGTAAAATAGCCCGTGCTTCCAGGTTTTCGATGGGGGTGACCACTTCCACGCGGCTTTCTAAGTTACGCGTCATACAATCAGCAGAGCCAATAAAATATTCTTCTTCCCCCGCATTTTGAAAATAGAAAATTCGGCTGTGCTCTAAAAAACGCCCGACCACACTGATCACCGACACCGTCTCAGATAAGCCTGGAATGCCAGGACGTAAGCGACAGGTATCCCGAATAATCAAATCAATTTTTACCCCGACTTGCGCGGCGCGGTACAAGGCCTGAGTAATATCAAAATCTTCTAAGGCATTCATTTTAAATTGAATTAAACCTGGACTAGCACTGGAATGCTTTTGTATTTCCCGTTCTATCTTTTTTAATAAGCTATTTTTTAAGACTTTAGGCGCAGGCAATAAACTTTGGAAATAGCGTTTAGGCACTAATCCAGTGGTTAAATAATTGAATAACTCAGTCAAATCGGCACCAATTTTAGGATCGCAGGTCAATAAGCCCAAATCAGTATATAAGCGTGCCGTACCTGCATGGTAATTGCCGGTACCAATATGTGCATAACGCCGCAGACCGTTAAAGTCCTGACGTACGACATAGATGACTTTGCTGTGGGTTTTTAAGCCCACCACACCATAAGTGACATGGATGCCCACACTTTCCATGCGATGCGCCCACTTGATATTGGCTGACTCATCAAACCGCGCCTTCAGCTCCACAACCACCGCAACTTGTTTACCATTCAACGCGGCATCAATTAAATATTGCACGATCTTGGTGCCCGCTGAAGTACGGTAAAGGGTCATTTTGATAGCTTGCACATTCGGATCCCGGCTGGCTTCTTTGACAAAGCGCTCGACCGTAGTCACAAATGATTCATACGGATGATGCAAAAGAATGCTGCCATGTTCACGAATGGCATGAAATATATTGGGTGCATTGAGTAATTTACTATGCTCCAGCGGATGATGCGGAGGATCTTGTAATTCCGGTCGGGCGATGCTGGCAATCTGAAATAAATCGCGCATAGCCATGCCTTCAGCAACCACAAACACATCCTGCTCTTCATTCAAACCCAGTTCGGCAGCTAACATGCCAGATTGCAATTTTCCCATGGTGCTAGACACTTCTAAGCGCACCACCGCAGCAAATTTGCGTTCACGTAATTCGGATTCAATCATTTCCAATAAATCATCGGCTTGATCTTCATCTTTTTCGGTCACCGCATTGCGGGTGACGCGAAATAATTCGCAAAATGCAATATGCATCCCCGGAAATAACAAATCCAAATTATTAGCAATTAAATCCCCCAAGGCGATATATAAATGCTCCTCCCCCACCTGAATATAGCGTGGGATTTTGGAACTCACCGGAACTTTAATCCTTACCAGCGTGGGAGTATCCGATGCGAGTACCGAAACACCAGCGAGGAGGTTTAACGATAAATTGGAAATAAAGGGAAACGGGTGCGCAGGATCTATAGACTGCGGGGTCACTAACGGGAAAATATTTTGCAGATAGTAGGTGCGCATATGCTTTTGCTGCTCACTGCTGAGCGTTTGATACGGTGCAATGCAGATACCCGCTGCAAACAATAAACCTTTAATATCTTGGAAGAGTTGTTGTTTTTTAGCTTCAATCTCTTTGACAACGGTATAACAGGCCAAAATTTGCTGTAGCGGTGTGCGACCATCAACACTCAGCTCGCTGATACCCGCACCTAATTGCTGCTTTAGGCCACCAATCCGTTTCATAAAAAACTCGTCCAGATTACTGCTGACGATGGCTAGAAATTTGACCCGCTCTAATAATGGCGTACGGCTATCTTCAGCTTCCCACAACACGCGTTTATTAAACTCCAACCAAGTCAATTCGCGATTGAGGTACCATTCAGGTGCAGTTAAATCAATGTTTAGCGGTTCTGACATATTCAATTGAATCACCTTAGCAGTCATATAGTGCTGTTTGTAAAAAGTTTACAATGTCTTATTGTCTACAACACTACCGCAACATTATGACGATTTGATGTCAGCTTAAATGTTTGGCTCGTAGTGTTGGCGGTAACCGTAAATTCTGAGAGTCATTACGCCCTTCTTACTATATTTTCTTGCCAGAATTAACGCTCATCAAATCGTCATCTAGCGGTAACCAATATTTCATATTGGCACTGTAGCATCTTAGTTTTTAAGGCCCACGCTAAAAATTCATTATGAGCTTAAAAATTGCCTTTATTACCGACGCTTGGCACCCTCAAATCAACGGGGTGGTTACCACGATAGATAACACCTGCAAAACATTGCGTGCGCAAGGCGATGACGTTTTATTGATTGCTCCAGATCAATTTACCACTGTCCCTTGTCCGAGCTATCCATCAATTAAACTGTCCATTTTTTGTTATCGCAAAGTGCAACGCTTACTCGATAATTTTGCGCCTGAGCGTATCCATATTGCCACGGAAGGCCCTTTAGGCTTAGCCGCGCGTAAATATTGTTTACGTCATAATTTAGCGTTTACCACCTCATTTCATACTCTGTTTGCGGAATATATTAATTTGCGTTTTAAATTTCCGCTCAGCTGGGGCTATGGTTTATTGCATTGGTTTCATAAACCCGCCACACACACGATGATTGCCACCGCCAGAGTGGAGCAAGATTTGGCAAGCCGCGGTTTTGATTCCAGTAAATTTGTACGCTGGTCGCGTGGCGTCGATGTCGAAAGATTCAAACCCCGAAACAAGGACTTTCTAGATTATCCGCGCCCCATTTTGATGTATGTCGGGCGTGTCGCGATTGAAAAAAATCTGGATGCCTTCTTGTCGATCACTACCCCAGGCACCAAAGTCGTTGTCGGCGATGGCCCCTCGCTTAGCACCTTACAGCGCCGCTATCCTGAAGTGGTGTTTACGGGATTTCGCACAGGTGATCCCTTGGCGGAAACCATGGCCGCCGCCGATGTGTTTGTGTTTCCCAGTAAAACCGATACTTTTGGCATTGTGATGTTAGACGCGCTAGCCTGCGGCGTGCCAGTTGCAGCTTATCCGGTACAAGGCCCAATCGATGTCATACGGGATAATCAAACAGGTTGCTTGCGCGAGAATTTAGCCGAAGCCATAACTGCAGCCTTGCAGCTTGACAGCGATGCCTGTCGGCAACAAGCACTAGAGTATTCATGGCAAAACTGTAGCGCACAGTTTAAAAACAATTTGGTACCTGTTAGAAACTCAAAAGTACAATAAAGCTGAAAGTAACTTAGGGCTTTACTCTGGGACAGTTGCTTAGACTTGCTTAAGCTTTCAAAGTGTGGCATCGCTAGGCGTTTGCTCCCCGCTTAGCTTAGTTGTGATTGGCGGCAATTCGAGCAGTTGCTTCAGATTTTCAAGCAAGGTGTCATGCAACCGCGTAAGCTCCTCTAACCTTGCCAAGACCTCTTGCTGCTCCCTTGTGGCAAGCAAATCGATTAGGTTTAAAGCCTGAGCATGCACAAGGGTGTGTAGTTTTTCTACAGCTCCGAAACCTGCATGCTGCCCATAGCGTTTTAAGCCATTACTATTTAGCCATACGCCCAAATAACATGGATGATTTAGTTTGGGCAGGGATAGTTCAGATTGTCCGTGAATATATTTTTTGAGGTTATGCAGCCATTCACGATGCGCTATGCTCGAAAAAATAACGGGCAAATCTTCGCGACTCACTGCGCTAGTCTTACCCCATTTCGCATCGCGGCGCCAATTGACCGACCACTTGAGCAATTCATGCCCAGGCATAGGATGAGCAATAATGAAGCCTTGAGCATGGTCACAACCCAATTGTAACAAGATCTCTCCATGTTCTATCGACTCTACGCCTTCAGCGATCACTTCACGATGGAAGGCATTGGATAAGCCGATAACACCATCCAAAATCAAGAGATCATCAGGGTTATTCAGCATTTCGCGCACAAAACTTTGGTCAATCTTAAGCACCTGAACTGGCAAGCGCTTTAAATAGGTAAGTGAAGAAAATCCCGTACCAAAATCATCTAAAGCAAATCTGACACCTAATTGCCGACAAGTCTCAATAATTTGCGAAATACGTTCAATATCTTCTAAAGCACTGCTTTCCAGTATTTCAATTTCTAAATGGTTTGGATGCACAGCGGGATATTCCGCGAGAATTTTGCGCAAGCTTGCAACAAAATCGGGGTGTTGGAGATGCTTAGCGCCAATATTGACACTCACGGGAATATCCAGGCCAGCTAATTGCCATTGCATAACCTGCTTCAGCGCGGTATGCATAACCCATTCACCGATGTCGACCGCCAAGATGTTGTCTTCAATAACAGACAGGAACGCCGCAGGCAGTAACAGACCCTGAACGGGATGTTGCCAGCGAATCAAAGCTTCCGCACCGATGACTTCCCCGGTGTTCATATTGACTTTCGGTTGGTAATACAGCAGTAACTCATGATTTTCAAGGGCACGACGTAAGTTTTCCAAGGTTTCGTGATATCCCTTGATATGACTGTCATGCACGGCATCAAAAATATAATAACGATTTTTACCCGCTAATTTTGCTTGATACATCGCCTGATCGGCTTGACGTAATAATTGATCGGCATCGACTTCATCGGCTTGCGGATAGAAACTGATCCCAATACTGGCAGAAACCTGCAGCACAAGTTCACCCAGCATAAAACGCTCCGCTGCCGCATTGAGTAAGCGGGTTAACATGGGTAAGCTGGAATCTATATCATCCAGATTGAGCAACACCGCAACAAATTCGTCTCCGCCCAGACGCGCTAAAGTATCGACTTCTCTAAGCACCTGTTTCATTCTAGCCGAAACCGCAATTAACACTTGATCGCCAATTTCATGCCCATAGGTATCATTAATGGCCTTAAAGCCATCCAGATCTAGATAAACAACTGCGAGGGGTTTCTTTTGCCGCTGGGCCTGTATCATCCCTTGATGCAAGCGATCAGCCAACAATACTCGGTTGGGCAGATTGGTAAGCGCATCGTAATGCGCGATATGTTCAAGTTGCTTTTGATGTTCCTTACTGCTGGTAATGTCGGAAAACAGTGCAATATAATGCGAAACCGCGTGTTTATTATCAGAAACACTGCTGATAGCCATCATTTGGGCATACACCTCACCACTTTTACGTCGGTTCCATATCTCGCCATACCATTGGCCATTGACCTGTAGACTGTCCCATAAGTCGGCATAGAAGCTTGCATCTTGACGACCAGATTTTAGAATACGCGGATTTTGTCCCAACACTTCCGCACGGCTATAGCCAGTAATCAAGCTAAACGCTTCATTGACATCAATAATGCTGCCATCGGGTTCGGTAATCATAATGCCTTCGCGGGCATGGCTGAACACGCTAGCCGCCATCTGCACTTTTTTTTCGGCGGCTTTACGTTCGCTAATATCGCGTGAGGAACAAAAATGCACATTATTTCCCTCTAATTCAATGGTGTAACGACTCACCTCTACAGGAAAGATCGATCCATCTTTACGCCGATGATAAGTTTCGAATTGCGAACGCTTATCCTTAACAAATTGCCGCTCTAGTATTTCTTTAATCTGCTCAGCCGAGGACATAGCCTCCCATAAAGTCACATGTGCACCGATTAATTCCTGCCGTTGATAACCCAGCATGCTGCTAAAGGCGGCACTGATTTCCAGGACATATCCTTGATGATCAAGAATATGAATGCCATCACTGGCATTTTGTAATATGACCCAGTTTTTTTCACTTTCGCGTAGCAAGGCTTGCTGCATGTGTATGCGTTCTGTGATGTCTTCTTTAATGCCTACAAAATGCGTGACCGTTCCATCAGCTTGCCTGACCGGAGCAATCAAAGCCGATTCAATGTAGGTCTCGCCATTCTTGCGTTTGTCGATAAACTCACCTTTCCAGACTTTTCCGCTAGTCAACGAATTCCAAAGATCCGCATAGGTTTCTTTGGGGGTACTGCCTGATTGCATGAAACGTGGGTTTTGACCAATGACCTCGTCATGACTGTAACCACTGGTTCGTACAAAAGCCTCGTTGACGTATTCGATATTCGCGTCTAGGCCTGTGATAACTACAGATATTGGGCTTTGCTCTATGGTCTGTAGCAGCATCAGATTGGAGGCTTCGGCCTGTTTGCGACGCTCAATGTTCTCGACCACAGCGATGAAATGGTCTGGAAGTCCTTCGGCATTACAGATGAGTTTCATCCATAAATGTCCCCATATGCGCGAGCCGTTTTGATGTATAAATTGCTTCTCGTAATTGAATTCAGTAATTTCTCCTGCCAGCGCTTTTTTGATCCAGTCTGCATCCTGCTGCTGAAATTCTGGCGCAGTCAATTGAGCGGTGGTCAGTGCCACCAATTCATCACTGCCGTAACCCAGAAAAGCACTCAATCCTTGATTGACTTCAAGGAAATAACCCTCCAGTGAGATGTTAGTAAAACCAATGGGAGCCGCTTCAAAGGTCGAACGAAAACGCGCTTCGCTTTTTTGCAATAATTCGGATTGTTGTTTGAGCTGTAGATGATTTTTCACCCGAGCTCTGACTACAGGGATACTGAAGGGCTTGCTAATATAATCAATCGCACCAATTTGCAAACCTAATTCTTCATCCGTGGCGTTATCTTTAGCAGTGATGAAAATGACTGGAATGTCCCGCGTCACTGGATTACTTTTCAAACAACGACAAACTTCGAAGCCATCTTTGTGTGGCATCATAATATCCAGCAAAATCAAATCTGGCTTATCGCTTTTCTGAGCAATCTCCAAAGCACGCTCACCGTTGTTGGTGATGCGCACATCGTAGTCAGTTTTAAGGGCCTCGGCGAGAATTTGCACATTAGTGGGTTGATCATCAACGATCAGCACTTTAGGTTTTGGCATAAGGTTGGTCATTGCAATGCCTGCAAAATTTGTAACGCTTTGGTGTAATCGTAGCTGCTAATAGCCCTACATAAACGCTCCACCATGTCAGCTTGATGGGCAGGTCTTCCAATCGCGAGATCATTTACCAACTCTGTAGGCACCAATTTATCCTCTTCCAATAATGTCTGTAATTGCGCCAATGTATTTGGCCAGTCAGCGGAATCAGGCGTGGGGATGATCGAGGTCTGCTTTGGAAGCGCATCTAGGGTATGTGCTATAGCTTGCCAAGCAACACAGAATTGCCTGAGTTCACCATTAAAAGTATTATTTTGTTTTAGCGATTTTTCAAGGTCAGCCGCCTTTTCTGCGAGGCGGGTTGCGCCTAAATTAGCGGCCGCACCTTTCAAGGCATGCAGTTTTTCGGACGCTAATGCGTATTGCTGCTGGGCAATATACTCCTGAATATCCTGTTCTATGGTCTGATAATCTTCGCCCAAATATCTAATACTTTGCACTACCTGATCATACCCCCCCAACAAATTCTCAAGCAGTTGCAAACGCTCCTGATCAAATCCCATGAGCGTCAACGTCCCTTGAGCGACAGACTCTAATACCGGATCGTCTGTTGCTTTTGTCTCCACTGCCACTAGCAATTGTTTGTTGGCGAGTGCTTTTACCAGTTTGTCAATCATCACCAAAGGATCAATAGGTTTAGCGATAAAATCTGTCATGCCTGCGGCCTCACATTTTGCCTGTTCATCCAGCGTGACACCTGCACTCATAGCGATAATGGGCAAATCTGCAAAACGCGCCTGATTACGTAATTGTCGGGTAGCCTGGAGACCGTCGAGTACGGGCATTTGAATATCC
Source organism: Methylococcaceae bacterium (assembly GCA_005779525.1). Taxonomy (GTDB): domain Bacteria; phylum Pseudomonadota; class Gammaproteobacteria; order Methylococcales; family Methylomonadaceae; genus SXIZ01. The sequence continues at coordinate 129 of SXIZ01000176.1, read as the reverse complement.
ATCAGGACGACATCGAAATCATGGTAGGCCAATAAATCTAAAGCTTGCTGACCATCATTGGCGACAACGACTTTTAATCCGCTAGTCAGCAAGAACTCACGCGCAATTTGTTGGTTCAGGCGATTATCC
>SXIZ01000175.1 GCA_005779525.1 Methylococcaceae bacterium | reverse complement strand
CTTATTCTTATCAAGAGAAAAAGCCGTCATTGAATTTGCAATGTACTGGTTTAGTGCTTGCCTAATTACAGGATAGGTTATCCCGAACTCAGGTTAACTATTGCTGAGGGTGACGCCAACGCAAGTGATTTTAGTTTACCTGGGATTAATGTGAGCGCTGGATTAAAGCTTTGGAAAAACTCTGTTTTATACCAGCAAAACTTATCGCAATTTATCGAGCAGTATCAAGGCTTTTATGCTGAGTTAATGAATGCGTTAACCGCCAAAGATTTTAAGCTGATTTCGGCAAAAGTCCACAAATTGAAAGGCACGTCAGGGGCGCTGGCATTAGACAATATTGCTGCCATTTGTCGTGATGTGGAAAGCACTTTGGAAACAGGTGAAGATATTGCAGATTCTTTGTTACAAATGCAGGACGCGATCACTCAAGTGGCTAACAGTCTAAGCTTTTGGCTATCGATGTCAGATCAAAATACACTCAGCAGCGAAAATAAAGTCATCCTGATTGATGCTTATAACACCCGTTTTGTAGAAGTGGAAGCTGTCATCCTACAATTATTAAAGGAGCTGGATTCGGATAATCCTAAAACGCCCAAAAAAGTGCTAGCGCAATTAGAAACCCTGCTCAGTCCTGAATTACTTAAAGCAATTAAGACAGAAATTTATGATTTTAATTTCCGCGAAGCCGAGATTTTAACCATGGCACTCTTGCATTCTCTAAAACAATCCAAAGGTAACGCATGATTTTGAAGCGACCCATATTAATAGTCGATGATGAGCCGATGAATTTAAGCATATTAGAATGCATTTTAGAGAACGACTACGATCTGGTGTACGCACGTAATGGACATGAAGCTCTGGAAGCGGTGACCAAGCATAATCCTAGTCTGATCTTATTGGACGTACAAATGCCTGAATTAGATGGTTATGATGTGTGCAAGCGATTAAAGGCTAATCCTAAAACCGAAGATATTCCCATTATATTTGTTACCGCCTTAAGTGATCTGGGACATGAAGAGCATGGCTTTGAAGTCGGCTGTGTCGATTATTTAAGTAAACCCGTGGTACCCAGTATTGTGCGTGCCAGAGTAAAAACGCACTTATCATTGGTACAAGTTGGGCAATTACAACAAAGTCAACGAGATGCCATTTATATGTTGGGCGACGCGGGTCATTATAACGATAATGATACCGGGGTACATATCTGGCGCATGGCCGCCTATGCAAAAGTGATTGCCAAACGCATGGGCTGGTCCGTAGTCGATACCGAATTAATTGAACTATCCGCACCAATGCATGATACCGGAAAAATCGGGATTAGAGATGCAATCTTGTGCAAACCGGGCAAGTTAGATGCAGAAGAATGGAGTATTATGCAAACGCATTGCCAGATTGGACACGATATTCTTTCTAAAAGTAATGCACCAGTTTTTAAAATGGCAGCGGAAATTGCACTCTATCACCATGAAAAATGGGATGGTACGGGCTATCCATTTGGACTCAAAGGCACAGAAATTCCTGAAGCTGCCCGCATTGTTGCTGTGGCGGATGTTTTCGATGCCTTAACCATGCAGCGTCCTTACAAAGCCGCTTGGTCTGACGCAGATGCAATTAAATATATCAGCAGCAATAGCGGATTACACTTCGATCCTGAAATAGTTAACTGTTTTCTTGCTTGTCAGCAACAGCTGTTGCAAATTAAGCAGGACTGGAATCAGAAAGAGATTAGTGTTTATTAGCTGCTCCCAAGCAAGTCGGTTTTCAATAATAGCTTTTTTTTTGAGCAGTTTAATACGCGTACTCACAGTCAATGTTAATTTGTCGTTTAAGTGTCGCTATCGCGAGCTGTTTTAATCGGGTTCTCGCACCCGATAGCGCATACTTTCTTTTGCTCCGCCTCGGCAACTGCTCTAGACGTTGCTCTACCTCTGTCCAAAGACCACCCTTTAGTGGTGGCATCTATGCAGTCGAAAAGAAAGTATTCAAAGACAAATCTGTCAGCACACGAAGTGCGAATGCCAGGATGGCATGAGTCATTAGGCGGCCCAGTTACCGCTAATGTCTTGCGCTCCTCGTAGTTATCGGGGGTTTACAAAAGGGGCGTCCTTGCGCCTTTGCCACCTTGCAGCATCCTTGCCGCAACCCGTTGAGCTGTTTCCCGATAACTACTGTGGTGCTCGATGCGGTAACGGGAGAATGTCGTTTACCTTAATCCTGAGAAATAGTTTTGTTGCATGTCAAGATGCTTGATTTGCTTTTCCTGCGCTATTAAATTGACTGAGTATCAGTACCAGCTTATATCCTTAATGTTTCAGGTGTTTGCACCAAACTTCTTAGCCTTAGATTCGCGCAATGTCACCCATTAGCGTTGACGCAGCAGAAGATACGCCCCTGTAAATCCAAAATTCTACTTTTAGCTTAGAAAAAATTGGTGTTTTGCGCATTGCAAATTCACTGGTAATATATGCAACAAATTTGTTATATGAGAACAGTTAATGCAACCCGCCTGGTTAATGCTTATTGTCAGTCTACCCACCCAAAATTCTGCTGGTCGGATGAGAGTTTGGCGGGCACTTAAAGCCATGGGCTGCGCGGTGCTGCGTGATGGCGTATATTTATTACCCCATCGCACAGAATTGCGGCAGGCACTGCAAATGCAAGCGGATGAGGTTATTGCGAATGACGGTGATGCGCATATCCTTGTGTTTGACAGTGAATCTTCGCTGCAACACCAGCTATTTACTAGTCTGTTTGATCGCTCCCATGAGTACGCCAAGCTGATAGTCAGCATTATGCACACCAGTGAACCAAGTAATGCTGCTTCTGAACCGTTCAAGTTGCAAAAGCAGGTCGCTAAATTACGCAAGGAGTATGAAGCTGTCGTGGCGATGGATTTTTTTCCAGGTGCTCCGCAAGAGCAAACAGAGGCAGCTTTAGAAGATTTAGAACAGTTAGTGCTGGAACTGCTTACGCCTGACGAACCGCATGCGGTGCAGCGACGTATTGCTAAACTCAGCATGCAAGACTATCAACATAAAATCTGGGCCACACGGCAAAGACCGTGGATTGATCGGCTGGCGAGTGCCTGGTTAATTCATCGCTTTATTGATCCGCAAGCGCAGTTTATTTGGTTAAGCTCACCAGATTTATGTCCTGTGGATGCGCTGGGATTTGATTTTGATGGAGCTAAATTTACGCATGTCGGGGTTAAAGTGACGTTTGAAGTGCTGCTGGAAAGCTTCAAACTCAATCATGACTCAGCGTTAATTAAACTGGGCGCCTTAGTACATTACCTGGATATCGGTGGCGTTCCGGTGCCTGAGGCGACTGGTTTGTCCACACTGATACGCGGCATGCAGCAAGGCATAGCCGATGACGATTTACTGCTAGCCGCCGTAGAAAAAATATTTGATGCGTTTTACCAAGCTTTTCAGGACTTAAATTATGCGTAATTCTGTCACACCTCCATACGCCCCGCAATCTGTCACCTTGGGACAAGCATTTTGGTATTGGTTAAAGCTGGGCTTTATTAGTTTTGGCGGGCCCGCAGGCCAGATTGCTATCATGCATCAAGACTTAGTGGAGCAGAAACGCTGGATCTCTGAGCAGCGCTATCTGCATGCGCTGAATTATTGCATGTTGCTACCTGGGCCAGAAGCGCAGCAATTAGCGACGTATATCGGCTGGTTAATGCACCGCACCTGGGGCGGGGTGATGGCGGGGGTATTGTTTGTCTTACCGTCATTTTTTATTCTGGTTTTGCTCAGTTGGGTGTATTTGGCATTTGGGCAGCTACCCGCAGTCGCTGGCGTGCTTTACGGCATTAAACCCGCAGTTACGGCAATCGTGGTGTTTGCTGCGTATCGCATCGGTTCAAGAGCACTGAAAAATGAGCTGCTGTGGTGCATGGCAGCATTGGCATTTATCGCTATTTTTGCGTTGAATACGCCGTTTCCGTTAATTGTCTTGATCGCTGGCGTACTCGGTGCGGCAGGAGGTAAGTATTTGCCGCAAAAATTTGCGCTGGGAGGAGGGCATGGCGCCAGTAATAAAGACTACGGTCCAGCACTGATTGATAACACTACCCCGATTCCAGAGCATGCGCAATTCAGCTGGGCTAAGCTGATCAAAATTCTAGTGGTGGGTTTATTGTTATGGGGGGGCGCTCTGGGTTTGCTGTGTGCTAACTATGGCTGGGAAAACCCACTCACGCAGATGGGCTGGTTTTTTACCAAAGCTGCAATGCTGACCTTTGGCGGCGCGTATGCTGTTTTACCTTATGTGTATCAAGGGGTAGTGGATTACTATCATTGGTTAACACCGCACCAAATGATTGATGGTTTGGCACTTGGCGAAACCACGCCCGGACCGTTAATTATGGTTGTTACCTTTGTGGGTTTTGTGGCAGGTTGGGTGAATTCTGTATTCGGCTCGGAACACTTATTTCTAGCAGGTGCAACGGCGGCGTGGGTGGTGACTTACTTTACCTTTTTACCTAGCTTTATCTTCATTTTAGCCGGTGGGCCATTGGTTGAATCTACGCATGGTAATTTGAAATTTACAGCGCCCTTAACCGCGATTACTGCAGCTGTTGTTGGGGTGATCTTAAATTTAGCCGCATTTTTTGCTTATCACGTCTTCTGGCCAAATGGCTTTGCGCAACCGATAGATGTTGTAACGCTGTTGCTTAGCCTTGCTGCGCTATTGGCGTTATTTCGTTATAAAGTTGGGGTGATTCCAGTGATAATCAGCTGTGGTAGTGCTGGACTTGCCTTTACCTTAGCTAAACCTTTGATTGCACAATTAGCTATAGGATGATGAATAACTGAAATGCGGTTTAGACTGCAGGTCAAGGTTAATAGTTAGCGAGTTCAGCACTAGGTAGCTAAAACCAAGGTAGGGGATAGGTCGTTCTAACTACAAGATCAGACTTATCCCAAACTCGGATTATTTTAATGCCGCTTCCAAAAATGGCTTGAAAGCATTTCTGATTTGCGTGGCTTTAGCGCCCCCACACAGCTCCGCACCCATTCTAGAATGATAACAACGGACATCTAAAAATAACTTTTGCTGGCCATTGGCGGCCTGCATTCTGGAGACAGATAAGCTTAAATCACTTTCTTTGGCAGGATCGGCACTCAGGATTAATTCATCCGTGATATTGCTAATCGGCATCGTTGAATTTTGCTGCACAAATGTTTTTGCTTGCGCCCAAGCTGAGTCACATTGTTCATTACTGACGCAATTAAATAATCCAGCGAGTGCTGTTAATGAGGTGTTGTTATCAGCTTTGTCGTTGACCAGATTTTTACCTTGGGTGAGGTGTTTAAAGCGCTCGATACTCGCTTCAAACTCGGCTTTAACTTGGCTTTTTTTACTCACGTGGGCACTGATTTCAGAGGTTGCGAGCTGGATTTGTTGTTCTGAAGAGCGAATATCGTTAAGTAAGGTTTTGCTCACCGCTTGACCATTTCGCTCTTGTTCGGCGGCTTTCTTTTGCTGTGATTCTAATTGATGTTGTAAGCGTTTTAAATTGCCTTCCGCTACCCTACGTTGGGCATCTAAGGCCTGCATCCGCCCATTTAAGGTTAAATCCATGTCTTCAACACTGCGATAAGTACTTAACAACACCCGATCTTCCGCCGCTTGTTTCGCAATAAGCTTTTCTTGCTCTTGTCGCAGCGCTTGCATGTGCTGTTCTTGCTCGTATTCAGCTTGGGTTTTAGCTTTGTCGGAAGTCTCTATCACCTGTCCAGCTTTATTCAAGGTATCGCGTTGAAACTTGGCCTGATCCGGTGGAATCACGTCGGAAAAATGCACTTTACCCTGATCATCTACCCAGCGATAAGTTTTGGCATAGCTCTGGGTAGTCACAGTGCATAACAAGACAACAAATCCAGCAATTTTTAAAGTGGGTAGTAGATGCATGTTCATGATTTAACTATTCATAATGGTTTGAATCACAGTAGTTGACTTCGCAAATCCGTCACTTGCAAGCAACTCGTCCTAAAACACCCCGCCATGTTAGCCTATAAATCCTGCTAGTTCATGTAACGGGGGCAGTAACAACATTTTGGCTAACTGCAACATAATTAATGCGGCTAAGGGGGATAAATCGATACCCCCAAGATCCGGTACCATTCTTCTACAGACATTGAGCACGGGCTCGCTCAAGCTATATAAAACCGAGGTCGCTGCTGAAAAGGCGCCGGGATTAAACCAGCTCAACAAGGCTTGCGCAAAGATGGCAAAGATAAATACATTAATTAATAATGAGATAAGTTGGGTAAATGAGATGATAACCAACGCCCCGATGCCGACAAACACGCCTTTTAGAAACAAAATGGCGAAATCTGCGGTCATTTGCAAACCCATTGCTAACACAATAGCCGAGGTGTCTATTTTACCTGCTGGCGGTACAAAACGACGCAAAAATTTAAGCGGTGGATGTGTTAATTTAATCAACATTTGCGCAATTGGATTATAAAAATCTCCTCCACTCCATTGCAGTAAAAAACGTATTACCACGGCTAATATATACAAGGAAAACAACGTATCCACGAGGAAAATTGCGGGTTCTGCCATATAAGAATTCATTAAATCGCTCCTAACTCTTTAGACATGCTGATTGAACGATCATGCGCTGCTTGTAAAGCTTCTAACACCATCGAAGTAAAACCATTGTTTTCAAAACTTTGTAACGCCGCTTGCGTAGTTCCACCGGGGGAGGTCACTTTTTGCCGTAAAACTTCGGGCGTATCGTTGGATTCCATCGCAATTTTGGCGGCGCCGAGTGCGGTTTGTAAAATCAGTAATCTGGCTTGTTGCGAGTTCAAGCCTAAGGCTAATGCGGCTTTTTCCATAGCTTCCATCAGTAAAAAGTAATACGCGGGGCCGCTACCGGACACAGCGGTAACGGCATCTAATTCTGTTTCACTCTCGACCCACAAAGAGATACCCACGGCACGCAGTATATTTTCTGCCAAATCACGTTGCTCCGCAGTGACATTAGCATTGGCATGCAAGGCGGTTGCGCCCGTCAAGACCAGTGCTGGAGTGTTGGGCATGCAACGTACGATAGCAACCGCGTCGCCTAGCCAATTTTGTAAACTGGTTTGGGTGATCCCCGCGGCAATCGACACCACCAAGACGTTTTGCGCATTGATTTGCTCTGCAACTTCTGTTGCTACGTTATGCAACACCTGAGGCTTAACGGCGAGTACCACGACATCTACTTGGGTAACTAGATCATTATTAGATGTAGCAATATTCACCTGTAAATTGTGCGCTAAAGTCTGCTGTGCCTCTGGATTAATATCCGTAATCCAGATATGCTTAGCCGCTAATCCACTGTCTATCAAACCTCGAATTAAACTGGTAGCCATGTTGCCAGCGCCGATGAAACCGATTTTCTTTGTTTTCATTTTGTGTCAATTGAAATGTTAGAGTAAAAATCTGTGATTATTGTAATCAAATTTGTATTTTATACTATGCTACTTGTAGCATTCGCGTTATAAATGCTTCCATACGATAACTTCTGCAGCTAGCAGCCTTTTTTCGGTAGCGTAATGAAAAGTATAGCCTTAATAGATGACACACAAATCAACCTTACCTTGCTATGGCATCTAGTCAAGCGCTTAGAGCTTTACGAACCCATTAGTTTTTTAAATCCCATCGAAGGCTTAGATTGGTGTTTAGCAAACGATCCTGAACTTATCATTGTTGATTATATGATGCCTGAATTGAATGGCATTGAGTTTATCAAGAAAATACGTGCAGAAAGTAGTAAAAAAGATATTCCTATTTTAATGGTCACGGCCAACGATAACAATAATGTGCGCTATGAGGCACTGGAATCGGGTGCAACAGATTTCCTCAATAAGCCGATAGACAAAACCGAATTTATGATTCGGGTACGCAATATGCTCAGTTTACGTAGCAGCCAGCGTAAACTGTCTGATAAAGCCACTTGGTTAGCCGAAGAAGTCAATAAAGCTACGCGAGAAATTCGTAACCGCGAACAGGAAATTATTTTTCGTTTATCTAAAGCCGCAGAATACCGCGATCCTGAAACGGGTGGGCATATTAAGCGTATGGCGCATTATTCAAAACATATCGCCACACAATTAGGTTTAGAAACGGCGATTCAGAATTTAATCCTTGAAGCGGCGCCCATGCACGACATAGGCAAAGTGGGTATTCCAGATGCCATTCTGCTGAAGCCGGGTAAATTAGATGAGGCTGAATTTGAACTGATGAAAGAACACGCCAAAATCGGCTACGATATTTTAAGTGGCAGTTCTTCTAAACTGATGCAATTGGGGGCGATCATTGCTCTGACGCATCATGAAAAATACAATGGAAGTGGCTATCCTAATGGACTCAAGGGCGATAAGACGCCTATATACGGTCAGATCATTGCTGTTGCTGATGTGTTTGATGCGCTGACGTCTGAACGTCCCTATAAGCGCCCCTGGAGTATCGAGTCCGCCATCAAATTTTTAGAAGACGGTTCAGGACAACATTTTAAGCCTGAATGCGTGACCGCATTTTTGCAGGACTGGGACAATGTTTTAGCGATCAAAGAGCGCTTTGCGGATGAAGAAATCACGCCGTACGATATTTAATGACCGTTTGTACTTAAGCTCAATAACCGCTTTTTATTGAAATACGGATAGATTAAGGGACCTGTTGCTAAGGCGGCTAGGGAAATAATGACAGCTTGTGCGCCTTCCGCCTCTACCGTACTAATGATCGCTAACAGTAAAATAGCCAGCGGCAAAATACATATCAGCAAGACTCCCCACCAACCACCGCCCACTTTAAATGGACGAGGTAACTCTGGTTGCTTTAGGCGCAGGGTAATCAAGGCCGCATATTCCAACATAATCACCGCAGCATACAACACCACATCGACCACAATCAGACTTGCAAAAGCGCTTAGACTAAACAATGAATAGATACACGCACACACTAAAATTGCGATATACGGTGTTTGATAGCGCTTGTGGATATACGTGAGCTGCTTGGGTAAATAAGCATCATTCGCTAACACGAATGGAATACGCGAAAATGATAATAACAACGCGTTAAATAAGCCTGCCGAACTGACCAATGCGGCTAATCCTAACCACACACCTAACCATTCTCCTGCAACCGCGCTAGCAATTTTGGGAAAACTCCCCGAAGTCCATTGCTGCCAATCATATCCTGAGGTTAATCCCGCAAACACGGGGAATAAATACGCCACCATAATTAACGGTATGGTTAACGCCAAGGCGCGCGGCAAATTGCGTTGCGGCTGTTCAATTTCGCCCGCGACGTTGGCAATAATATCCCAGCCCATATAATTCCACATCACCACGAATAGTCCAACGCCAAAGGATTGCAGCACATTGGTTGATTCTGGTATCCAGGGCTGCCAAACAGCGGCTGGATTTAAGCTCCAATGATAAATTCCGATGACCGATAATACCGCAAACGGCAATAATACTATTCCACCAAACCAACGTGACGCTAGGCCGACCATGACCGCACCCCGAATATTCAGGGCAGCTAGCGGCCAAATCACTAGCAAGGTCACCCCCCAATGCGCCCAAGCATGCTCGGATAAGTAATGCCAATCAGCATACTCAATGAACAACGTTGATAAATAATTCGCAAACAACACCGGGTAAATGGCCATATCGACGAACGACATTAACCAACTCCACCACGCCACTTGAAAGCCCCAATAGGGACTTAATGCCGTTTTTACCCAAACATAGTACCCCCCTTCTTCAGGTAGCGCGGCAGAGAGCTCGCTGACCATTAAAGCCACTGGCAAACTCCAAATCAGCGGGGTGATAATTATCAAGAGCAAGGCCATTCCCGGGCCAGATGCACTGACTAAATCTTCCAAGCCATAGGCGCCACCACTGACGGTAAAAAACAACACCATGACCAAGGGTAGCAAACGTAATTTTATCGGAGGAGTAGGCATAGAAGCGGCAAAAACGCAGAAGCACCGCTACTTCGTGACTCGTTCACAAAGTAGCATGCATAGTTGAAAAGCAAATTAAGCGCAGTGGGTCAAACTTAGCATAACGACTATTAGTGCATTTTAATTTTGACGTACACGCTACGCCGAAACAAATTAGACAAAGTCAACATCGCGGTACGAAAGTAGCCATGAATGGCCACTTGATGCATTTTATACAAGGATAAATACACGATGCGTGCAACAAACCCTCCAATCGTCACCGAGCCCATCAAACTGCCCATCAAATTGCCGACCGTCGTATATTTCCCGAGAGACACCAATGACCCATAGTCGTAATACACAAAAGGCACTAATGGCTTACCCTGCAAACGATTCCGAATGGATTTTGCTAAGGTGCTGGCTTGTTGATGTGCGGCTTGGGCACGCGGTGGGATATTGACATTTCCAGGCACCCCCGCCCAGATACAGGCCGCACAATCACCCATTGCAAAAATGTTAGGATCACTGGTTTGTAGATTAGCATCGACCACTAATTGATTAATTCGATTGGTTTCTAGGCCGTCAATATTCTGCATCCAATCTGGGGCTTTAATTCCAGCAGCCCAGACTTTTAAATCTGCTGGAAGTTCTTCGCCATCATGCATCTTAATACTGTGGGGTGTGACTTCCACCACCCGCCGTCCTAATTTCAAATCAATATCAAGTTTGGTCAATTGATCTTGCGTTGCCGTCGCTAAGCGATGCGGCAATGCGGGTAAGAGTTGGGTTGCAGCTTCGATAATGGTGATTTTGACCCGATTCGCATGTTCAAGACCGTAAACCGCCAACATGCGGGTCACTTCGTGGAGTTCGGCCGACAATTCCACACCCGTGGCACCTGCACCGACAATGACTATCGATAAGGGTTGAGTGTTAGCACTGGCATGCGTTTTAATACAGGCTTCCAATAATTGTTTCTGAAAACTATAGGCCTGACTGGTCGCATCTAGGAACATACAATGCTCATCAACCCCTTTAATATTAAAGGTATTGCTCACACTGCCGACTGACATCACTAGGGTATCGTATGCAAATGACCGAGCCGGAATTAATTCCTCTTGGGTGCTGCTGTAGGTGGGGGCGACATGGATAAGCTTGTTAGCACGGTCCAAACCTTGCATTTTCCCCAGGCGAAATTGGAAATCACAACGATACGCCTGCGCAAGATATTCAACTGCTTCACTGGAGTCGATAGTGCCAGCGGCAACTTCATGCAATAAAGGCTTCCAAATATGGGTAGAGGTGGCATCCAATAAGGTGATTTCCGCCAGACCTTGGCGTCCTAACGTTTTACCCAGAGTGGTGGCTAACTCTAAACCCGAAGCCCCGCCACCGACAATCACAATTTTATGCTTTGCCTGCGTTTCATCGTTCATTACCTTCCCCTAAAAATTCGTATTTCATTGCCGATATTGGCGGTTCTTCTAGTTTTTTGGCGCACAATTACAAACATCAAGGCGTGCAACGATGCCTTTACTTTTCCTGCCCGGCCAACAATTTTTGAAAATTACTTTTATGCCGCCACAGCAAAATACCACTGACTAACAGATAAATATAGACGTAAGTCATGCTACCCAATAACAACCAAGCATAGACGGGTGTCAATACTGCCGCAATCATGGCGGACAAAGATGAAATTTTGCCAATTTTGTACACCGTTAGCCAGGTCGCCAAAATAGCCAGTCCCAGAGGCCAGTATAGCCCTAAGGAGATCCCAAAAGCTGTTGCCACGCCTTTGCCACCCTTGAATCCAAAAAATATCGGATATAAATGTCCAAAAAATGCCGCTAACATCACTGCAGCTAACAAATACTCATCCGCTCCCAGTAACTTGGAGAAAATTACAGGCAGCACGCCTTTCAAGGCATCACCCGCTAGCGTGATCGCTGCAGCCTTTTTACCGCCAATGCGCATTACATTTGTTGCCCCCGGATTTCCAGAGCCCTCTCCTCGAGGATCGGGATACCCCATTAGACGACAGACAATAATCGCACTTGAAATTGAACCAACCAAATACGCTAAGGGAACCAGCAACCACGCAACCATTTAATTTCCTCATTAATCAACACTTGTCTATACAGCATATTTCACTGATACTGATACATTTTAAGCGAACGCGCACTACCGGAAAACCTTATGGATATAATTTTTT
>SXIZ01000174.1 GCA_005779525.1 Methylococcaceae bacterium | reverse complement strand
CTTCTTTGGCCTTTTGCAACTCGGAGGTGCGTTGCTCTACGCGTAACTCCAGCTCTTTGTTGAGTTCAAGTAGTTTCTGTTCAGTTTCCTCACGCTCCGAAATATCAAAAAGAATGACTAAATGCATATTTTCATCTGCAGCATCACTCAAAGGCGCGACACTGGCCATGACGGTGCGGATTGTGCCATTTAGACATTTGATTTTTAACTTCAGCGCCGTGAAGCTGGAGGGATTAAATTGTGTGGTTTCAATATGCTGTTCTCGTGCTTTCATCACCCATTTACGATATTCATCCTCAGGGTAAGCTTTTTCCCACCAGATCGCTAAATTTGGAATATCTTGCACCAAATAGCCAAAGGTTCGGGTAAATGCTGGATTCAAATAGGTAATGTTGTTTTGATCGTCGTACAGCAAAAAGGGTGCGGGGGAAGCATCCGCTAATGCCCGAAAACGATTTTCATTTTTTTGAATTAAGAGTTCGGCCTGTTTACTGATCGTAATATCCGAGAGAAATCCATGCCATAGGATAGATCCGCCCGCTTCCTGTTCTGGAATAGAATTGCAAAATAACCAACGTATTGAACCATCGGCGGCAGTGATACGAAATTCATATTGCCAAGGTTGGAGGGTTTCTGCCGAGATTTCAATCGCGTCTAGCAATGCAGGCAAATCTTCTGGCAAAATTTTGGCAAACACCCTAGACGCATCTTTTTGGATTTGTTCGGGGGTCACCTGAAAAATATCGTATATCGCAGGGCTTGCCAAAGGAAAACTGGAACGCCCATCTTTATAGAGTCGAAATTGATAGACGACGCCGGGTAAGCGACTGACAATTTTTTCAAAGCGATTATTTACTTGGAATAAATTTGAAAATAAAGTTTGGTTTTTTCTAAAAAAATAGGTGGAGAGTCCTGCCACTAAAATCAGCGAAAACAGTAACATACCAAAAATACTGTAGCGCCATCGGGTCAAAATGCCATTATCTTCATGATACAGAAATTTTTGCAGGGCAAAATCAGCGGGTAACATGCCTAAACTCGCATAGGTATCCACAATATGTTGCCAGCGATCTTCATTCATATAGCCAATTTTTACGATCTCTGGGTGCGCCAGCTCGATTAACTTCTGGGCTTCAAAGCGTAACTTTTCTCGATCATCCGCCTGTACATAGCCCTTATCAATCATTAAATCAATGACTTCTTCGGGATGATTAAAGGCATATTCCCAGCCCTGTAAGCTGGCAGCCAAAAATGCTTTTACCCGTTCCGGGTGACGCCGGATTTCATTTTCGGTGGTAAATAAATTATCACCATAAAAATTAATCCCCTCACTAATCGGGTAAAAACTTAAATACGGCATGCCTGCTTTGTCTAAGTAATAAGGATCATTGTTACTGTAGCCTGCATATGCATCCACGCTTCCAGAAATTAAATCCTCGGCATCATAGTCGTTACGTTGCATGGCTTGCAATTGATTCAGGGAGATACCGACTTTCTTAAGATAGGCAATAATCTCTGCAGCAAATGGATCAAACATCACGCGTTTGCCCACGAGATCGTTTACCGTATGAATACCGTTACGTTCGGCAGCTAAAAGGACATAAGGGGAATATTGAAAAATGACCGCCAGTGCGACCACAGGTTTACCTGCGTTGCGCAGCAAGAGCAAATCATTACTGCCTACGCCATATTCAGCACCGCCTTGTAACACCGCCTCTATTGGATTTTTATCTTGTGAGACGGGTTTTAGACTAACCACCAAGCCTGCTTTACGGTAATACCCTAATTCTTTAGCGGCGTAATAGCCAGCAAATTGAAATTGGTGATGCCATTTTAATTGTAAGGTTACGACATCAAAAGCCAGGCAGGGATGAAGCCAAATACAGAGCGCACAAAGACAACACAATCTTGGTAATCGGTAACTAAATTTCTGGGGTAGCAAATTAATTGTCTCCACAAGCTACTTGAAAGCGAAATTTAAAACTTGTAAAGAATTTGCCTGCAGCACGCAGTCGGCTGTATATGACAATATCTAAACATCGTAGTCTAGAATGATAAACAGCGAGGGCAATTCCCTAAGAGATTTCCAATTTCTGGACGCCACACAACGCCTATCGAACTACGATTCTAGAAGTATAGTCGAATTTATTTTGCTCGCTAATTAAATGAATTAATACTGAATTTTCCAAGTTAAACCGCGTTTGTGGTTATTGCGCAGCTCTCTGCACCTAAGCTTACTGGCTGCAGCTTGCCGAAGCTTCGATGGGTAGTGGTATGCTGAGCGCTAATAATGGCAGCGTTAAAGCACTATTAATGACTTCAAAGCCATTGGGGTTGAGCGACTCCTGTTGCATTTTGGCCGTCAGCATGGTTTTTTTCTCTACCGAGGCGACTTTTTCGACCACGGAAGAGACTAAGCCTTTATTATTGCCAACTTTTGCGGTAGCTTTGTGGGTTGACGTACTGCTTTGTGGGCGTTTCTTTTTGTCGCTAACTTTAGATTTTTTGGGTTTATCGTTGCTTTCCACCATGGCCTCAGAGGCAAACTGATACGCCGATTCTATGGATTTCATATTTTGAATCGCCTCACCCAGATAGGCTAATTCTCCTTTATCTTTATCGATTAACTCCGCCCACTTTTGCCATTCAGTTTGTGCCTGACTGCGCGACAATTTTCCGCTCGCAAAATCGCGACGAATTTTGTCGCGCTGCTTAGTTCTGCAATGATATAAAGCATCAATCGCAGCATCAATTTTATTGAGATTGCTAATCTCCGCGCGCATATCACTATTGACAGCATTGATAGCCGCTTGCTTATTATTTTGGGCATCTGCTAATTTTTTTTCCCAATACGCATTGGCGCTAAAACCGCCCGTGACTGCGCCTGCCACCGAGCCTATCAACGCCCCTGCCCCGACATCGTTACCTAATGCCGCTGCAATCCCCGCACCGCCAGCTGCCCCGACTGCGGCACCTGCTAGCGTACCCGTCATAATTTCTTGGATACGATTATCTTTGTAATACACCGCTAGTTCATCGACTTTCTGCAGTTGCTTAAAACATTGGTCATTGCCATCGTTATTCCCTATCCGGCTGCTGGTACCCAAACTGGCACAGCCACTGGTCAATATAATTGCGATTGCCATACTGAGAATAATAGAAGTTTTAAGCACGATTGCGACTCACTGATTAAGGACGGGTATAGGTGGAATGCAGCCCAAGTTGATGCGGTGTGGTGGCAAGTAACTGCTGCAGTTGCTTAAATAACAACGCATAATCACCTGCATGATTATCCATTTGCAGCAGGCGGGTATGTAACTGCGTTAACGGCGTCGCACTTGTCAGGGCGATAAAATGATCTGCGCCAAACGGCGGCGTCACTTCCAAATCCAATGCAAAAGGCTGATTCTGATCCAGGGTTAATTTATCACCAGACTGCGGATACAGAAAATTCAGGGTGCCGTCGGCAGCAATATTAAACAAAGTAAAATAGGGATAACGAATATTTTTAAGCCACAATACCAATTTATCGCCATCGCTATGCAAACTGTCATCCGGGCTCAGTCCTAGTTGCAAGGTGATATCGGTAAGCTGTTTCAGGTTTTCGATTAACAGATATTTATCCACCACCTGCTGCAAAACTGGCAGATTTTTTTCAAGCTCTGGGCTAAAGCTATACACGGTATCATCAAACTGATTCAGCAAGCGATGCTGTTTAAGATCCAAAGTTAAGGTTGCGGCATCTGGGCTGACCGCACGTGTATGCATTAATTTAGCCGCGATAGCACGCGAACTTGGATCAGCAGCCAATCCAAGATTGACACTTTGTAACACCGCAGGCTGCGCTTGCGTCTGCTGACTTAATTTCGCCAACGTCAGTGGTGCGGGTATCGTAATCACTGGATGTTGTTGACCATCGGTTTGTAATACCACTTTGGTTTCTAGAAAGCTTTTCAGTTCGTTGGCTTCTAAAATAAGATCATGATTACTATCAGCATTCCCCAGAACGCCTTTGCTAAAATACCAGCTTAAGGCACCATGCACTTGGTTTTCGATATGAATTTCAGGAACTTCTTTATGATCGGCAACGCCTGCGAAAGAGGCCACATGTTTTAGCGGCGTTTTGCTCTCATTCACTACAGTAGCATTTTGCGCAATCGGTAACGCATCTTGTTGCAGCGGTCCTACATCCACGCGACGATATTTTAGATGACTGCTGTTATATTTGCGGGTCATGGTTCCCGAGTGGCAAGAATCCGACACCAACACGATATTTAACTGTGGCACGGCGCTAAACCATGCTTGCAAATCGTCATCGATAATGCGTTCATAGGTGTTTGCGCCCTGTTCGCTAAAACCTGAAAGCACGAAAAATTCATCTTTACCATCGACTTCAGTGCCTTTGACGCGTTCTGGATGCTGCGCACCGTGCCCGGCATAGGTAAAAATTACGGTATCCCCCGCTTCTGCTTTAGCCACCATTGCTTGCCATGCTTGATAAATGGCATCCCTAGAGGCTTCGGTATTTGTCAACAAGGTCACCTCCTCGACGCCGACAGCCTTCAGTGCCTGCGCAATCATTTTGGCATCATTCACTGCGCCTGCTAAGTTATGAATGGGGGGGGTGTACTGATCAATACCAATCACCAGGGCATAGATATTTGCTGCAACTGATGGGCTAAAGCTGCCCAAAGCTAAACACAGGGTGATTAATTGCAGTAAAAACGGCATGACTACCTCAAAAAACAGCGTGTACCTTCGATCAGCAAAAACCTACGCTAAAGCAAATGCATTGATAAACTTCAGCAATGCTGAATATTGCTTAGTATTGCATTCCCATAATGAGAATTGCTGGACAAACTTTAACTCATCGTGAAATGCCCCGTAAGTATAGTCAGTAATTGACTAACGGGTCTAACCTTGGAAGCTTTACAAAATTTAGTAATTCAAACAATCCCGAACCACAAAACGGGTAGCATTTTTCGCAGGCGCATAACTGGCGATAAGCACGATAAGACTCACGATAGCTAACCAGAGCCAAACTGCATACTGCGCAAAACAAAAATCCAGCTGCATCCCTAACATAGTGACACCCAATGCATGTGCGAGCGGTGGTGCAAGCCAGTAGGCAAGGGCCACACTGATAACCCAGGCACACACGCCATGCAAACAGCCTTCTAATAAAAATAATTTGAAAATAGTCGGCGAACTGGCCCCTAGCGCTCGTAATATGCCAATTTCTCGTGTACGTTGTAATACGCTTAAGGCCAAAGTCCCAGACAGACCGATGGTGGCCACGGCAGTAATTAATACTGCTAAACCCAGTAACATACTGATGAGGGGACGAAATTGATTTTGCGCAAATTGCCGTTGTTCGAGTTTGGCGACTGTGGTGTTATTATCCAATGGCAGATGCTGTTGCCTTAAGGTTTCTTTTAGCTGCTCCATGTAGATTTT
>SXIZ01000173.1 GCA_005779525.1 Methylococcaceae bacterium | reverse complement strand
CTTCCGTGAAGCCATTCGTTATGGTGCTGAAGTATTTCATAACTTGAAAAAAGTGTTAACTGCTAAAGGCTATTCTACGGCTGTAGGTGACGAAGGTGGATTTGCGCCCAACTTGAAATCTAACGAAGAAGCGATCGAAGTTATTTTACAAGCGATTGAAAAAGCGGGTTACAAAGCAGGTCATGATATCTATTTAGGTATGGATGTCGCTAGTTCTGAATTCTATGCAGATGGCAAATATAACTTAGGCGCAGAAAATATCAGCCTGAACTCAACTGAAATGACTGATTTCTATGTCAAATGGGTTGATAAATATCCGATTATCTCTATTGAAGACGGCTTGGATCAAAATGACTGGGCAGGCTGGAAATACCACACCGAAAAATTAGGCAGCCGCGTCCAGTTAGTGGGTGACGATTTATTCGTAACTAACCCAAAAACTTTGCAAGAAGGCATTGATAAAGGTATTGCTAATTCCATCTTGATTAAAGTTAACCAAATCGGTTCGTTGACTGAAACCTTATCTGCAATCAGCACGGCGCACGCCGCTGGCTATACGGCAGTGGTTTCACATCGTTCAGGTGAAACTGAAGATACCACTATCGCTGACTTAGCAGTAGCGACGGGTACAGGTCAAATCAAAACGGGCTCATTAAGCCGTTCTGATCGGGTGGCTAAATACAACCGTTTAATGAAAATTGAAGAAGAATTAGGTGCTGCAGCGAAATATGCAGGCCGTAGCGCATTCAAAACGCTATAATCAGTTAGGGTGCTTTTATCAGCAAAGTTGACGCTAAGTTGACTTTGCTGATTTTGACTCACGACGTCAACGATCTTAGACTCTTAGAATAGTTTTGGCAACCTCGCTAAGCCTGGAAAATAGATATGGCAATTAGAATTTTCTTTGTAGTTGTGGTGCTAATCATCGGTTTGTTGCAATACCAACTCTGGTCGGATCAGGGGAGTTTTGAACAAATAGAAAAATATCACCAGCGTATTGAAGGTATGCAAATTCAAATACAGGCTAAAAAAGAACGTAACGATGGTTTTTACGCTGAATTGCAAGATTTAAGAAAAGGACAAGATGCGATGGAGGAACGCGCACGTTATGAATTAGGGATGATTTTGCCGAATGAGACTTTTTTTCAGGTTTTGGATTGATGTTGTCTGTAGGGAGAAACTGACTATTAGTTCATTGAAATTTAATCTATTTTTTCGCTACCCATTATTATGACCGAATACAATTTTTTATTGCATCATGCTAGCTTGATTGTTTCGGATACAGAAGCAGCCAAACATTTTTATTGCACTATTTTAGGCCTAAAACAAATCCCCAGACCCGATTTAGGCTTCCCTGGAGCGTGGTTGGCTTTAGGATCTACGCAACAACTGCATTTATTAGAACTTCCCAATCCTGATCCCAAAACCGGGCGACCCGAACATGGTGGGCGTGACCGACACGTGGCATTAACTGTGTCATCGTTGGATGCGGTAAAAGCCTTGTTAACTGAGCATGGTATTACATTTACGCTAAGTAAATCTGGACGCAAGGCCTTGTTTTGTCGAGATCCAGATGCTAATGCTATCGAAATTATTGAGCGTTAGGGTAAGTAAACTTTCCAGTACATTCCGCCCAGGCGCGGACTTTTTAGGCCGCGCAACTGGCCGCCGAGCAGATTAATTAACTCATAAACCACGGCCATACCAATACCATGACCGTGAATATTTTCATCGGCCCGCACACCGCGCTCCAGAATTGCTTGCAACTTATCTGCTGGGATTCCTGGCCCATCATCCTCGATATGTAAAATCATGCTAGATCCGACAGCACGATCAGGATTGTCTAAGCGAATTGCGATGCGCTGTTTGCACCATTTACAGGAATTATCCAGTAAATTACCCACGATTTCATAGATGTCCCCTTCCTCGCAATAGACCCAGCAACTTTCTGGAAGCTCTAAGTGAAATTGAATATTCTTATCGACGTAGACTTTGTTGAGTGACCCTAAAATTTTATGCGTTATCGCGACTAAGTTAACTTTACCCGACATTTTTTTCGGGCCTTTAATTGCGGCGCGTTGCAATTGATATTCAACTATCTCATTCATGCGCGCAATTTGATCTTCCATGACTTGTGCTTGTTCGCTGTTGCTATCGACACAGCCACGTAAAATTGCTAATGGGGTTTTTAAGCTATGCGCTAAATCTGCGAGGGTATTTCGATAGCGTTCTAAGTGCGCACGTTCACTATTAATCAATATATTGAGATTGCCCGCCAGACTTTCTAATTCGAGTGGGTAGACACCATCGAGACGCTGTTTTTGTCCGGCTTCGATCTGTTCTAAATCATAAACAATGGTTCGCAGTGGTTTCAAACTCCAGCGTAAAACAATCATTTGGATGATCATTAGGAAGATGGCGACCATGCCTAAAGAAAGCAATAAGGTTTTCCGAAAACGATTGACTTGCGATGTCACAAAGTGAGCATCCTCAGTGACACTAAAAATGTATTCGCGTGCCGATTTACGATTCGTTTCCCAAATCACTTTATAATGCAAGATGTAGCGATTTTTCACTGGATCTAACACAAATAAAGCTTTGCCTGGAATGAGCGTGTCGGGAATATTAATATCAATTTCGCTGGTGGCCGAGGGCGAGTGCCACAAAATATTTTCGTTTTTGGATGACACAAAAGCTTCTAAACCTGAGCCGGGATCTGAAAATCTAGGTTCGTGTAGATTAGGCGGCATATTCAGTCTGCCAGCGCTATTGAGTTCTGCTGCGGATAATAGGGAATAGACTTGGACCTGCAATGTTTCTTTGAGGCCTTGTTCGGTGCTTTTCAGGAAGCTACGCTCCAAGGCAAAAGCGACTAGCGCAAAGAAAAAAGCTAAGATTAATGCCGCCGAGAGTAAGAGTCGAAAACTGAGAGATTGCGTTTTCATTGAGCCACTGAAGTGGTATCTCACCTATACATCCGGCATCCGATAACCGCGACCACGCAAGGTTTCTATCGGTTTAGTGGTCCCGTCGGGGTCAAGTTTTTTACGTAAGCGTCCAATGAAAACTTCAATAACGTTACTATCGCGTTCAAAGTCTTCGTCATAAATATGATCAGTCAGCACTGATTTTGAAATTACGGCGCCTTTGTGGATCATTAGATACTCTAGAACTTTATATTCGTAGGCCGTAAGTTCCAGAAGATTGCCATTCACGCGCACCTGTTGCGATAAACTGTCCAGTTCGATATTGCCGCGGGTCAGCACCGGGTGTGCGTTGCCTGAAGCCCGTCGAATAAGGGCATTCACTCTGGCCAACAGTTCTTCGTAGTGGAAGGGTTTTACCAAATAATCATCAGCTCCCGCTTCTAAGCCTTCGACTTTCTCTTGCCAACGTCCGCGGGCTGTGAGGATTAACACGGGAACATCCACTTTAGCTTTACGTAAGCGTTTGATGAGTTCGATACCTGAAAAATCTGGCAAGCCAATATCAACAATTGCTAGATCAATGGGATATTCTTTACCCAGATACAATCCATCACTTCCTGTGTGCGCTAAGTCTACGGCATAGCCCTTTTCTGCAAAAAACTGCTGCATTTGTTGTGATAATACAACTTCATCTTCTACGATTAAAACGCGCATACACCCTATCCTAAACTTGCTTCCACATTTAACTTGCGCCCAATTTTAGTATAAAAATCGGCTATTTAATATCTTTATCCACTAATGCGCCGCTTTGGGCATCGACTATCTGTTGCTGAATTCTGCCATCTTCAGTCAGAATTTTGATCACGTGCATTTTTTTTCCATCAATATCTTCAGTTTTGGCAGACAAAACGCGTCCAGCTGCGCCGCTCACAACTTGTTTAGTTGCTTGTTCTAGACTCATTTCCGTGCTTACAGGATTAGACGGTAGCCCCGGTGTTGCCGGGGCCGCAGGTTCTTCTGCAAGCACGGGGTGAGCGGCAAGCAAGTTAATCAAAATAAGCACAAAAAAAATTTTCATAACCCGCCTAACATTTAAAAAATACACAATGTCACTTAACAGCTAATTCGCTGAAGATGGTTTTTAGTTATAACTATCCTAAAGTACGAATGATGAATTTGGACTGAATTGGGTCTATAAAAATGAGATCTTGTTCACACTTTTGAGTGCGTACTCTATCGAGGCGCCCAGTTTTCCAGCAATTCGATCAATTAACAATTCTTCTTGGGTAAAGTTGACGAGTTTTTTGGTGCCGATGATTTCTTTCGCCACAAAATCGTCATTCCCCAAGGCATCTGCTATGCCTAATTTTAGACTGGATTCGCCAGTCCACACTAAACCTGAGAACATATCTTCCGTTTCTTTTAAGCGATCACCACGCCCGGTGCGTACTGCTTTGATAAACTGTTGATGTACTTCGTTTAAAAGGCCGCGCATATATTCGGTTTCGTTTTCTTTGACGGGTGAAAAAGGATCTAGCATGGCTTTGTGTGCGCCCGCAGTCAGCAAACGTCGCTCGACGCCAAGTTTATCCATGACATTGACGAAGCCAAAGCCATCCATTAATACTCCAATTGAGCCAATGATGCTCGCCTGATTGACAAAAATTTTGTCGCTGGCGGCTGCTATGTAATAGCAGCCAGAGGCGCACATATCACTGACCACGGTATAGATAGGTAAATCTGGATGCTCTTTTTTAATGGCTCGAATTTCATCATACACATCCGAGGCTTGTACCGGACTACCGCCAGGAGAGTTGGCGTGGATGATGATGCCTTTGGTATTTTTGTCTTTGACCGCATCTCTCAAGCTGCCAATAATGGTTTTGGCATTGGCGTTTTGATCTTCGGCAATCATGCCGACTAAATCAACCACTGCCGCGTGGTCTTTACCAGTATCAGATTTGTCGAGATTCAATTTGGGATAAACTAACAGGCCGACGATAATCGTAAGATAAACATACATCAAGCTTTTGAAAAATACACTCCAACGGCGAGCGCGGCGTTGTTCATGCATGGCAGAGAATGCCAATTTTTCTAAGACGGTACGTTCCCAGGAACTGGAGGTTGAGGACTTTTGCGAGTTCGAATTTTCGGGTATATGATCCATATTTAATTAATCTCGATAAATGAGTTCTAGTAATTCTGCAGGTTGCGATAAGCAAAACACTGGGTTAAATTGTTGCAATACCTCGGCTGGGTGGGCGCCGCAACTCACGGCAACCGCCGCCATGTTGGCATTGGCAGCCATTTGCATATCATGTGTGGAATCGCCAACCATTAAAGCGCGATGACTCTGTGTTTGGGTATGCTGGAGAATTTGTAATAGCATCAAAGGCTCAGGCTTGGACGCGGTTTCATCGGCACAGCGGGTAATGTCAAATAAGCCTTCCGTTCCCGTCGCGTGCAGTGCATCTTGCAATCCAGCACGGGTTTTGCCCGTTGCTACCGCCAGGGTGTAGCCTGATTGTTTGAGCTTGACCAGCATGTCATACACGCCTGCAAATAAATGCTCCGGACCAATATGGAATTGTTCGTATCTATGGCGATAGCCAGCGACTAATTGAGGAATCTGCGCAGCAGTGGCCGTAGGAAAAAGTGTTTGCATGGCTTGTTCGATGCTCAGGCCAATGACATCTTTTGCGGCTTGTTCTGCTGGGCTAGGGAAATCGCAGAGGTGTGCTGCGCTTTGCAGGCTTTCAACTATCCACGAGATTGAGTCTATCAGGGTGCCATCCCAGTCAAAAATGATGGTATCAAAGCGGTTTTTCATGCTGTAACAAATGCTGTAAAGCCTCAGGTAAGGGGGCGTGAAAAGCGACGAGTTCGCCGCTGACCGGGTGTATAAATTCTAATTTTTCCGCATGTAAAAATAAACGTTTATAACCGCGTTTTTTAAATTCACGGTTAAGTTCAAAATTGCCATAACGTTCATCTGCAATAATTGGGTGGCCCATCCATGCTGCGTGTACCCGGATTTGGTGGGTGCGCCCGGTTTTGGGGGTCGCTGACACTAAGGTAGTGTCACGATATAAGGCTACGCGTCGAAACAGCGTTTCTGCGGCTTTGCCTTGGGCGCTGACACAGACCACCCGTTCACCACTT
The DNA here is from genome assembly GCA_005779525.1 of Methylococcaceae bacterium. Taxonomy (GTDB): domain Bacteria; phylum Pseudomonadota; class Gammaproteobacteria; order Methylococcales; family Methylomonadaceae; genus SXIZ01. The sequence goes on along the minus strand of SXIZ01000173.1, from coordinate 11,904 downwards.
TCACTAGAATGCTTGAGTAAAGGCTGCGTTACCACCAGTTTTTTATGTAGCCATTGTCCAGCAAGCAAAGCTAGATAAGTTTTGTGGACTTGATCCTCACGAAAAATTTCATGTAATTTACGTAAGGCACTGCGCTTTTTGGCAATAATTAAACAGCCCGAGGTATCTTTGTCCAAGCGGTGCACCAACTCTAAAAAATGGGCATCGGGGCGAACTTGGCGTAAACCCTCAATAATACCCGCATTCACGCCACTGCCGCCATGCACCGGGAAACCCGCGGGTTTATTCATGACCAACAACGCTGCGTCTTCGAATAAAATTGCTTGTTCTAATTTATTTAATAAGCCATTGGAGACATAATCCAGTTCTACTTTTTCTGCCACCCGAATTGGGGGAATACGGACAATGTCACCAATATTCAAGCGATACTTGACATCGACACGCCCTTTGTTCACCCGGACCTCGCCTTTACGAACAACTCGGTATATCAGGCTTTTAGGGACGCCTTTCAAGCGGGTGATGAGAAAATTATCCAGCCGTTGATCGTTATTCGCTTCGGTAATTTCAACCCACTGTACTTCTGGTTTATTCTGCGGTGATTCTGTTTTCATATAATAATGATACCAGTAAGTTTAGTGGATTGATGGTTTAAATTGATGTATGTGCGTAACATTGCTATATTAAGCGAGTTTTAATAATTATTAAGACTATTACGCCATAGAAGAATAGCAGCTTGCATTCTGCGTAACTTTATAAAACCAGAAGATATATGTTTAACGTATTAATTCTTCAATAAAAGATTTTTTTGGGTTTTATCGCTCGACCCATGATGAGCGATTTACGACTCCTGTTTAGGAAAGATTTTACAACAAGACACCCACGCGATAGCTGTCCTGATGCTGAGTTTATTCCTCCATGGACAGCATGCGACAGGTTGATATTAAAGCTAGCTCCAGCGGTGGCTTATTGAACATGCAAGTAATTCGCTAGCACACTAAGACCAGCAATAAAATTGCCAGTGATATTGCAAAAAAGTAATGCAGATACCAATAATCTACAGGTGTTGTGCCTGTGCTTAAACTACCAAACTTAAGCCAATTTCGTATTGTAGCGGATGTTAGCTGTAAAATCTGATAATGGAGCAGGGCAATAACAAGGATAACTTAATGAAAAGAATGCTCATCAATGCTACCCAAGCAGAAGAACTGCGGGTGGCACTTGTCGATGGCCAAAAAATGTATGATTTTGACATTGAAATACCATCGAAAGAACAGAAGAAATCTAATATTTACAAAGGCATTATTACTCGAGTCGAGCCTAGTCTGGAAGCGGCATTTGTTAATTACGGCGCGGATAAACATGGCTTTTTACCGTTTAAGGAAATTATACCTTCCTACCATCAAGGTGTTGAATCCGAATCAGAAACTAAAAGCCGTGCAGCCATAAAAGATTTAATCCACGAAGGCCAAGAAATCGTGGTGCAAATCGAAAAAGAAGAGCGGGGTAATAAAGGGGCTGCCTTAACGACCTATATCAGCTTAGCAGGGACTTATTTGGTGTTAATGCCTAATAACCCTAAAGCAGGCGGTATTTCACGGCGAATTGAGGGTGACACGCGTAACGATATGCGTGAGGCCATGAATGCCTTAGAAATACCCGATAGCATGGGTTTGATTGTACGTACGGCAGGATGTGGCAAAAGCACTGAAGAATTGCAATGGGATTTGAATTATCTCATGCAGTTATGGACCGCGATTGATCGCTCTTCTAATGAACAAAAAGCCCCGTTTCTAGTTTTTCAAGAAAGCAATGTGATCATTCGCGCCTTACGCGATCATTTACGTAATGATATTGACGAAATCTTAATTGATAACGCCGAATCTTTCCGCTTAGTGCAAAACTTCCTGAAACAAGTGATGCCGCACTTTTTGCATAAAGCCAAACTTTATGAAGATGCGGTGCCTTTGTTTAGTCGTTATCAAATCGAATCACAAATTGAAATTGCCTATAACCGCGATGTGCCTTTGCCATCCGGTGGTTCAATTGTCATTGATTATACCGAGGCCTTGACCTCTATTGATATTAACTCTGCGCGTTCAACTAAGGGGATGGACATCGAAGAAACTGCGCTGAATACCAATTTGGAAGCCGCTGACGAAATTGCCAGACAGTTAAGATTGCGTGACCTCGGTGGTTTATTTGTCATTGATTTTATCGATATGATGTCCAATAAAAATCAACGCGCAGTCGAAAATCGTTTACGCGATGCCTTAAAAATTGACCGTGCGCGTATTCAAACAAGTCGTATTTCGCGTTTTGGTTTGTTGGAAATGTCGCGGCAGCGTTTACGCCCGTCGTTAGGCGAGTCTTCGCAGCTGACGTGTCCACGGTGTAAAGGACAGGGTTCGATTCGGAATGTGGAGTCGGTCGCCTTGTCGGTGTTGCGCATTATCGAAGAAGAAGCGATGAAAAAAGGCACGGAAAAAGTGTTAGCGCATTTGCCTATTGAATGCGCGACCTTCTTATTAAATGAGAAACGTAAACCCATAGAACAAATAGAAAATCGTCTAAATGTCAGTATCGTGATTTTGCCGAGCAGACATTTAGATACGCCCGATTATGAGATCGAACGCGTTAAAGCCAAAGATGTTCCCGAAGAAAAATCCAGCTATCTGCAACTGAAAGAAGAAACCATTAAGATACCTGATTTTGTACAGCAGTCTCGCGTGGTGGTTGAGAAGCCAGCAATCAAGGAGTTTTTGCATGATTCTCCCGCACCGATACAAAATAAAAACATTTCAGATAGCTTAATAAAACGCTTTTGGCATAAATTAGTGGGAACCACGGGGACGACTAATAACGATGAACCGAAGGAAGATGTCGTTATCGAGCCAGTTCAGCCTACCAGCACGCCTGAAGCACGCAACGCATCACGGCGTAACAATCGAAACAATCGTAATCGCAATAAAAACCGCCAAGCTAGAAATCCTGTGGACAATGAGCTTAGCCAAAATGCGAACTCTGCGGATGACAAGTTTGAACAGCAAGATACTGATGTGCAAGTGGTAATTCCGATAAAAAAATATACCACGGTAGTTGCGTCTGAAACTGGTGAGGCTGTGGCAGTTGAATTACAAGAAGGTGGCGAGGCTGTGGAATTAAATGCCGAGGGACAATTGCCCAAGCGTAATCCACGGCGTAACGGTTCTCGACGCGGACCCAATAGTAGACGTCGCTCACGTAATGGCAGTTATGAAAAACGCAATAATTCCGAGCAATCCTTGAATTCTGAGGCGGCGCCTAGCAACGATTTTGCTGGGGAAGGTGGGGTGGAAAAATTTGTAGAGGGTAGTCAAAGCACCGCTGTGCAAAGCATTCCAAAATCTTACAATCAAGAATTCGCAGAACGGGTGGAACGTTACAAGCATGTCGCTGTAGCGCAAGACGTTAGCATACAATCGACCAGCAGTTCAGTTGAAGTCAGTGTTTACCCTCAGAGTGAACCTAAGTCTCAGCTAGAAGAATAAATCGAGTTTCTAGGCAGTTTCTAGGCAGTTTCTAGGCGGTCGCTTGACCGCCTAGAATCATGTAGTCAATCTGTAATCAGTATTCCAATCTCAATTTAGTTTAGGTCAACAAACACGCAAGGCTAGACTCACTCGAAGTGACAAGCCTTGCGGCGTTTGCGTTATTTTAAACTACCCAAATAAGCGGCGAGTTGCTCAATTTGACTGTCGGATAAATTCGCTACCATCGCCTGCATTGGTCCTCCCTTACGCGCACCCGATTTAAAATCATGTAGTTGTTTGCTTAGATAGGCGGGTTGCTGACCAGCAAGTCTGGGAACGGCTCCATTACCGCGGGCGCCGTTGCCATGGCATCCCAAGCAGGTATTGGCTAACGCGCTGCCAGCTTTGGCTAAATTTGGATCACCTCCCGCACTCTGCGGTGTACGACTTGCAAAAAATGCCGCTAAATCCTGAATATCAGTGTTGCTTAAGTTTTTGGCCATGCCGTTCATGATGGCATTGGTGCGTGTTCCTGTACGAAAGGCATTTAACTGATTGCTTAAGTAATTGGCTTGCTGACCAGCAAGTGTGGGGTGGGCGGCAATGCTACTATTACCTTCATTGCCATGGCAGCCGAAGCATTGTTCGGCTTTCTGTGCTCCAGCATTACTATCGGCTGCAGAGACCGTAGGGAGATAACAGGCAGTCAGGAGAATAATGGCGTTAATTATTGTTTTCATAAATATACTCCTAAGTTATTGTAGTTGGGGTCGAGGCCTTCATGTTATACACGCGGGTAAAAATTATGCACGCTCCAGAGTGAGGTTGACTGATTATTTAAGAATTATCAGTTAGTGGATGGCAAACTGAGTTTTGATCTGCAAGCGAACAAAGCATAGGCATCAAATCGTATTTTACGCTTAAACTATACCCTAATTTGGTGCGGAGTAAAGGCTATGCATTGGCGTAGGGCGGGGTGCTAAGTTCCCCTGCATTTGCCTGCCATGGCTTAAGTTTTAATGGTATTATCCGCGCGTAAACAGTGGACGCTGCATATGCAGCTTTGTGGGGGAGTCGTAGGGGGCTTATGAAAACACCAAAGCGGTTAGAACCATTACTCGAAGATGGTTTGATAGACGAGGTTATTGCTCAATTAATGAGTGGTAAGGAAGCGCAGGTTTTTGTAGTGCGTAGTGGCGATAAAATCAGCTGCGCCAAAGTATATAAAGAAGCCAAGCAACGGAGCTTTAAGCAGGCGGCGCAGTATCGTGAAGGTCGCAAAGTACGTAATAGCCGCCAAGCGCGCGCTATGTCTAAACGCAGTGCTTATGGGCAAAAAGAAGAAGAAGCGGCTTGGCAGACAGCGGAAGTGGATGCTTTATATCAATTGGATAAGGCCGGAGTCCGGGTGCCAAAGCCGCATTTTTTCATGGATGGAGTATTGTTAATGGAGTTAATTGTCGATGCCGAAGGTTATGCGGCGCCGCGCTTGAATGATTTGATTTTAACGCGTGAACAAGCACTGGAATACCATGCCTGTATGTTGAAGGAGATCGTGCGCATGTTATGTGCGGGGCTAGTGCATGGTGACTTGTCTGAATTTAATGTGTTGGTAGACGCTCAGGGGCCCGTAATCATTGATTTGCCGCAAGCGGTGAATGCTGCGGGAAATAATAATGCGCCTATGATGTTAGAGCGCGATGTTAATAATATGACCGAATATTTTGGACGCTTTGCTCCAGAATTACTGGGTACGCACTATGGCAAGGAAATTTGGGGATTATATGTACACGGTAAGCTGACCCCAGATGTGCCGTTGACCGGAAAAATTGCGCAAAACAAGAAGCCCGTCAATGTTAAAGGGGTAATGCAAGTAATCAATGCCGCCAAAAAAGAAGCTTTGGAAAGAGAGCGTTTTAGATCAGGTCTCAGTGAGCCGAAGAACTAATCTCAGACTCACTGTAAGCGGGGTCAGCGGAGTCTAAAACATAAAAATATTGTGCAATTTTAAGTCAAATATTGCGTTTCCAGCTGCCGGATTTAACACTAATTCGGCATTATATTTTTGATTATCAATTAGAATGCAACCGATATTGGCAACGCCGCTAGTTGCGTCATAACTTCCGCAGGCCGTCGCACGACTCAAATCTTTAAAGTTAATGCTTTGAATACCAAAACGTTGATTGCTGGGTTTTTGGCCAATATCCAGTAATTCAACAGCATAAACTTGCCCTACTGCATTAATGCAGGGGATGGTTAACTTTTTTTGCTCAATCACCGCACATTGTTGTGCGGGTTGATTGGCGATAGTTTTTGGCCTGTTAGTCGCAGTAAAATCACTGAGTAAAATATCGACTTTTACATTGTCATTGTTTACTCGCACAACTTTACTCACGGTGCCAAGTTGCGGATGGGTGAAGTTGACGGTGTAATCCCGCATCGGATCTACTTCAAGCCCATAGCCTCCGGCAGACGCTGTGAGTGTAGATTGATTGTTGGTAATACTGACTTCTACTCCTGCCAAACCTTCGCCGACAGTGTAAAACGCATTGTGGTCGTTATCGTCATACGCTACGCCTAGAATGATCGGGCGTGCAAATTTTCGAGTACCAAAATCGACGGTCAGCAATGCGGCGTTAAAGTTGCTTTTATCATATTTCCACGCGCCATAAGCTAAGCCTGCGCCAACTTCGCGCATATTAGGATTGAGTATCGCTATTCGGTGCCCACGGTCAGGATAACCCTTATCAATAAACAAACTGTTGTGCATGGCTTCAGCAAACTGAATATCATTAATAACGCCTTCATAACCATTGGCCGCAATATTTTCAGCGGCGTATGCATAATCATAGTTAGTTTGCTGCATACGTATAAATGGAGAGATGCCAGAAGATGAATTATGTTCGAAATAACTCTGTTGCAACATTTCCAAACTATGCGTTCTGGCGGTATCTAATAGTTGGGCGTTAAAGCTTAGTGGTTGTGCTGGATTACTGCTCATTTGAGTTGTGGCGACACCTTCAAAAAGATCAATTCCCAAGCGTTTTGCTTCTTTTAGCGGGTTGGCTCGTGCTCGATTAATAAGCTCAAGTTGCGCTTGTTCTAAAGCACTGGGGTCGCCATAACTAAATGCATAACTGAGTGGACTGATTAAACTTAGGCAGGACAAAGTTGACAATGTTAAAAAATTCAGGGGATTCGCCATATACTCGTAATGTTTAAAAAAAATTTAAAACCTTGGTCTTTTTATAAAGCACATAATATGCCAGGAATTTTAAGTTCTCAAAGCTTTGATTATCAGTATTTTAGAGGAGATAGTTAAGGTTGAATAGCGTTTTGCGCAAAAGCCTGCAAAAAATGTATGCAAATTTTGCATATCTGAACAAACATTGCATTTAACTGCCGTTTTAATTAAGCGCCCAAAAAAATTGAGCTGTCGAAGTTTATAACTTAAATGCTGAAGTTCGTAAATATCTGCATTTTAAAGAGTAAACTCTCAGTCGACAAGTAAATTCAGTCATCCCGTGCCCGACTCTAAACAAGACTCTATGCGTCCTGGGTCTAAGAACTCGTTCGGCTAAATGACTCCGAGGTATTTCCTGCTGCAACTCGTTTATGTGGTGCTGGCATAATTCCTGCCCAGCGTACTTCGGTGATCAATATACTGATTAGGTTAAAAAATTTTGGTATTTGAGGTGTGATGCTACACGTCTTCATCGTGGACTTAATATTGGGATGTGTGGACCCCGTATTAATTGCGCTAATATTCAGTAGCGATTAAGTTAGGATTGCTACATTGCCATAACAGCAGGTTAATTTTGAGGAAAAAACGATGAAATATAGCGCGATGGGTTGTTTGGTCATGGGCTTGCTTATTTCTGATATGAGTATGGCGATGCGTTGTGGGCGCTCAGTCGTGACTTTGGGGGATCGTAAGGACGAGGTCTTAACACGTTGCGGTGAACCCGAGTCGAGCGAGTCGCATACCAAAATGGTGGGCATCACCAATCAAGATCCGCTGCATACTTTTGCGATTCAGCAATTTGAAGAGATTAAAGTTGAAGAGTGGATTTATAATTTTGGCCCGCGGCATTTTAAACAATATCTGCGTTTTGAAAACAGTATCTTAAGGGAAACCAAAGATTTGGGATGGGGTTCGTAATTACCCGATCTGTGAGGAAATTCCTATGGCAGCAAATTTACCCGTTTTATATAGCTTCCGGCGTTGCCCTTATGCGATTCGTGCACGCTTAGCGCTCATTTATGCAGGCATTAATGTGGAGTTGCGCGAAGTGCAATTACAAAACAAACCTGCAGAACTACTCGAGTTATCGCCCAAAGCGACGGTCCCCGTTTTGCAATTACCTGATGAGGTTTTAACCGAAAGTCTGGATATCATGAAATGGGCTTTACGCCAGCATGACCCTGAAGACTGGTTGCGTGGTGATGTGCAAAAAGCGCAAGATCTGATTGCGCGCAACGATGGCGAGTTTAAGTATTATCTGGACCGCTATAAATATCCAGAACGCGAGCCTGATCATCCACAAACGTATTTTCGTGAACAAGCGGAATTATTTTTGAATGCTTTAGAAGGCTGTTTATCGGTACAAGAATACTTATGTGCCGAGTATTTTACCCTGGCAGATGCGGCAATCCTGCCGTTTATTCGACAGTTTGCCGCCGTGGATGCAGAATGGTTTATCCATTCTAAATTTGAACAAGTTAGAAATTGGTTAGATAGATCATTGCAATCTAGTTTATTTACCAAAGGACTACAAAAATATCCCGTCTGGCATACTGGTGAAGTGGGTCGAGAACTGCTCGAATTATAATGGCTGCAATATTATGTATTAGCTAAAATAATGATATTAATCATCCTTGATAAAAGTATTTTATTTTAATAACTACTCGCTTAATCCTAGAATATTAAACGAGTATATTCCTGTGTTAAATGCAGGCGTGGTTATCGATCGGCATATTTATAACCGCTGACTCTATCCCCTCCAACAAAGCTGATTTGTAAGGCGTGTAGCGAATTTGCGCAATTTTGATTAGCTTGCATATTCCCTTGCTCATAACATTCACGGTTTTTCTCGCGCGCTTCTTTGGTGTTCGCTACATAATAGGCAACGCTTTTAACTTCCTCCGCAACGGGTTCTGCGGGTGTTTCGTTGGCAATCGTTACTTTAAATGCAGCCGCACCTAATATTAAAATAGCAGTAGCAATTGAAATATATTTTTTGTTCATTGTGAATACTCCATTAAAGTGTTTTGTTATTCTCAATTATTTGAGTGGTTAAAGTGTAATTAAAAAATTATTGATTTAAAATGTGGTGGATTGTCGCGCGACAAATTGTCGCAAGATAAGTGTGTAATATTTTTAATGGCAGGATTTTTTAGCGGAGGCTCTAAGCTTTGGAAACTCACTCCGACCATGCGGTTTTACCGCTAAGTGCGGATTTTGCAGTGTTTAGTACAATCGCAATGGATTTTGTTATGTCTCTGACGCTAGGCCGGGGCGTTTGAGCATAGCGTCGCTGGTGTGTTCATGACAACATCTTGCAAACTGCTGTAAAAACCTTGATTTTTGTGTATTTTTTGCCGTGACCCGCGAAAATGATTTTTTGGCGTGATAGCTGCTTATGCATTCTGTATTGCAGACAATCGCAGTGATTGTTTATTTTCACGCTTTGAAGGAGTTTTCGGTATGGCTAAAGATCTGATTGAATTACGTGCAGTATTGCAGCAAATGGAAGCTGCGCTAAGTAGTATCACTGAATTGGATGCGGAAGTGTTGGAGTTTATTGATGCGCATCATCCTGAGATGTTGAATGATCAAAAAGTTGTGCAAGTTTTTAAGAATGTAGGTGATGCTGAGGATGAGCTACAGCGACAGTTCAAATTTTTGCACGCCCGTTTAACGACTGGTATTCCTGAATTTAAAGCGGTATGGGAAGCTAAAGGTTGATGTGAGTCATAAATTGGCTTTACAACACACCGTTTGATTGATGCACTTATCTTGTTTTAGCGGCGTGCATAACGAGTACTTGCTCAGGTTTTCCCAGCCCGAGCAGTATCTTGTCCGAAATACGATTTCCAATCCCTCTCATTCGTAACTTTAAGGTTTAAAAATCCATTTTCAAACGCACAGCAAGCTGATAAGATGTAATTTGATTTTTGTACATTTATCAAGTGAGCGTGTCGTATGGCGGAAAATGAAACTGAAACCTGGGGTGGGGTGAGGGCCAACGCGGGCCGTAAAAAGGGCTCTTCTGTCTACGGTGAATCTACGCAGGCGATGCGTATACCCGAAAGTTTAATACCCACGGTCAAATCCTTATTACAGCACAAGCAAAACAACGTGCAGCACTGTAGCAATATTGCGCATAGTTTACGTCCTGCAGCTAATTTAAGTGCCTTAGCCTTACCGTTGTTTTCAGGCAAGGTTTCGGCAGGTTTTCCTTCTCCAGCGGATGATTTTGTGGATAAGACGCTCGATCTTAACGAGTTGCTTATTCAAAATCCGGCAGCAACTTTTTTCACCCGCGTTCAAGGCGACTCTATGATCGGTGCGGGTATTTTTAATAATGATATTTTAGTGGTTAATCGCGCCTTAACTCCGGCGGCGGGCAAAATTGTGATTTGCGCATTGAATGGCGAGCTTACGGTTAAGCGTTTGATGGTCGATAATGGTCAATGGTATTTAAAAGCAGAAAATCCAGATTATCCCAATATCCCGCTGTATGACGAATTAGAGATGGTCGTCTGGGGGGTGGTCACTGAAGTAATTCATAAAGTATAGGATCAGGGTGGTGAATCACTTTTGTGGAACTATTAATATGCGCACAATAGGGCTATGACTGCGCCAACGCTGATCGCTTTAGTCGACTGCAACGCCTTTTATGTGAGTTGCGAGTGTGTTTTTCGCCCGGATTTATGGCATAAGCCTGTCGGGGTCTTGAGTAATAACGATGGCTGCATTATTGCTAGAAATCAGGCCTTAAAAGCGTTGGGCGTTAAAATGGGGGTGCCGTTGTATCAAATTACCCAGGTGGTTAAACAACATGATGTGCAACTGTTTTCGGCAAATTTTGCGTTATATGGGGATATGTCTGCTCGCGTGATGTCTTTGCTCGAGACCTTTGCGCCGAGTACTGAAGTTTATTCAATTGATGAAGCCTTTTTAGATTTGACGGGGGTGTGTCCAACAGATCCTAGTGCTTATGCCCTTAATATTAAACAAACGCTGCGGCAGCAGACAGGTATTCCGGTATGCGTCGGTTTGGGGCCGACCAAAACCCTCGCCAAATTAGCCAACTTCGCGGCTAAAAAATGGCCCCAAACTCATGGGGTAGTGGATTTATCCTGTCCTCAGCGTCGGGAGCGCTTAATGCGCATTTTACCTGTGCATGAGGTCTGGGGGGTGGGGCCGCGCTTAAGTCAACGGCTTGCACAGTTGGGTATTAATACGGTATGGGCTTTGGCGCAGCAACCGCTGCAACAAATGCAAATGCAATTTAGTGTCGTTTTGGCGCGTACTATTATGGAGCTCAATGGCATCCCGTGTTTGGAATTTACCGATATTGCACCGGACAAGCAAAGTATCTTGTGTTCCCGGAGTTTTAAACGGCCTGTAGATAATGTCTTAGATGTATCTGAAGCCTTAGCCGAGTTTTGTAGTCGGGCGGCGCAAAAGCTGAGAGCGCAGCAGTCGACCACCGCGCGTATAACGGTGTTTATGCGCACGAATCCTTTTCAGCCACACGAACCACAATATCAATGTTCTGCCAGTGCGCAAGTGCAACCCGGTACCCAAGATACGCGCAAATTAATTCACGTGGCTAAGCAGCTAGTGCGGCGCATTTACAAACCGGGGTATCGGTATCAAAAATGTGGCATTCAATTAAGTGAGCTGTACTCGGATCATTCACCGAGGCAATTGGATGTGTTTGGCGTTTTAGAGGAAACGCAGGAGCGGGCGTTAATGGCTTGCGTCGATAAGATCAACCATCGTTTTCCGCGCGCGCTGTCAATCGCCTCCGCTGGATTAGATAAAGCTTGGCAGTTTAAACCTGAGCGTAGGTCAAAACGCTATACCACGCAGTGGAATGAGTTGGTGCTGGTTAAATGATACTTTAGGTTACGCTGATATTAAGGTATATTCTGAAGCTCTGCCGGGTCGGCTGAGCACGCTAGACTCTCAAAGATTGCATTAGCAAGGGGATTAATGCAGCAAAATTTTATGCGCAGCGCCCGCCTGTTCTGTGACTAGGCGTGGTACTAGATAACCGGGTAAGACCTTTTGCAGTTGCTGATGCAGTTCTAGAGCTTGCGCGGATGAAAGTGCAAAATGTCCTGTGCCTTGGGCTCGATCCAAAGTATGCAGGTAATACGG
>SXIZ01000172.1 GCA_005779525.1 Methylococcaceae bacterium | reverse complement strand
TGCCCTATTTAGATATTGTTCGTCGAGTGAAAGAAAGCTTTGCCGTGCCAACCTTTGCCTATCAAGTGAGTGGTGAATACGCCATGCTGAAAGCTGCGGCGCAAAACGGTTGGTTGAATGAAAAACAGGTGGTGCTCGAAGCCTTGCTGTCGTTTAAACGTGCGGGGGCGGATGCAATTTTGACTTACTTCGCTAAAGATGTTGCGCAGTGGTTACAACAGGAGCAGAGTCATGAGCGTTAATTCACTGGTTGACCAATATGCGGTGTTTGGCGATCCGATCCAACATAGTAAATCTCCCAGAATTCATACTTTATTTGCGGAGCAAACTCAGCAACCTCTGGTGTACACTGCGCAGCGTGTGCCTGCCTCCGATTTTACCGTGGCGGTCAGTGATTTTTTTGCTCATGGTGGTAAGGGTTTAAATTGTACGGTCCCGCTGAAAGAGTTAGCGTGGAATTATGCGGAGCATCTTTCTGCGAGAGCGACTTTGGCGAAAGCGGTCAATACCTTAAAAATCATGCCAGATGGCAGTATTTACGGTGACAATACTGATGGCGTGGGCTTACTCAATGATTTAAAACATAATCATATTCAAATTGCTGCGAGCAGGATTTTAGTGTTAGGTGCTGGCGGAGCGACCCGCGGCATAGTCGCGCCATTGTTAGCGCAGAATCCCCAGCAACTGGTCATTGCCAATCGAACTGCAAGCAAAGCTATAGGATTAGTCCAAGAGTTTCGTAGTACGGTGATTGCTGCTTGCAGTTTAGCCGCCTTGAGTGGACGGCAATTCGATTTAATCATTAATGCCACTTCCGCAAGCTTAAGTGATGATCTTCCAGAACTCCCAGAAAACTTACTTGCAACAGGAGGCAGTTGCTACGACTTAGCTTATGCAACGCAAGCCACTAGCTTTGTGCGTTGGGGGATTGCGCAACAAGCGGTTAAAAGTTTAGATGGTCTGGGGATGTTGGTGGAGCAAGCTGCAGAAGCGTTTTATGTTTGGCGCGGGGTTCATCCTGATACCAGTACGGTAATTAATTTATTAAATGCCGAACGTTTTAATAAGTCTTGAAAGCTGAGTGCTATCGCGTGTGATTAGTATCAGATAAGGTATTTGGCAATTCCCGGTATCGTTTTTCAAGATATGTCAATCTAATAATATCGTTTCATTCCGCGTCGTTATTCTCCTAAGATAGCGTCCATTCCCTTATGAATGCAGTTAAGGTATTTAAATCCCGTTACTCATGGCGCTGGCGTATTATCAATGGGTTTATTACGTTGTCACTGGATTTTTAAGATCATGTATTCGGTTTAGGCCGTCTGGTAGCTTTGGCTATCGTTATAATACCTATATGAGTAAATACTATGGATACTCTTACTAGTCCTTTTTTTAATCCTAAAAAAGAAGATAGTGCTTCGCCTTTATTGGCGTTTGATGAAATTCAATCACGATCGCAAGCGCTTTCCTTACGTGCCACCGCATTGGTGTTTGAAGATCCTGTGTCACGTAATTTACTGCAACAAATTGAGCGTATTGCTCCAAGCGATGCGACGGTATTAATTATTGGTGATACAGGGACGGGTAAAGAATTAGTTGCGCGACATATCCATGCTTTAAGTAAGCGCAGTAAGAATATTTTTGGCGCCCTAAATTGTGCGGCGTTAAGTGAAAATTTGATTGAAAGTGAATTATTTGGGCATGAAAAAGGTTCCTTTACTGGGGCAATAGGGAGCAAGGATGGTTGGTTTGAGACTGCGAATAAAGGAAGTTTATTTTTAGATGAAGTCGGGGATTTGCCGCTCGGGCTGCAAGCAAAATTACTGCGGGTGCTACAAGAGCGCGAGGTGGTTAAAGTCGGTTCCAGACAACCCATTCCCGTGGATGTCCGCATAATTGCAGCGACTAATGTCAATTTGGAAGAGGCCGTGGCGGCTTCGCATTTTCGAGCGGATTTATATTATCGTTTTAATGTGGCGACTATTCAGCTCAGCCCATTGCGTGATCGTCCGGGCGATATTTTACCGCTAGCAAGACATTTCCTGAAAATCTATGGTGATCGATTAGGCTATGGAGAATTCAAATTATCGCCTGCGACGGAGTTAGTCCTCTTAAATTATGATTGGCCAGGTAATATTCGCGAATTAGAAAACGCTATTCACCGTGCACTCTTGGTGTGTCCAAGTAATATTTTACGCCCAGAAGACTTTAAATTATCGGGTGGACGGGTAGCAGAAAGTCGGCCTTCAGTTTCGACGACCTCGTTAGAGAGCGCATTGCAAAGACTGTGCGAACAAGCACCTCCTAAACTATTTGAAATTATCGAAGAAACCGTGATACGCACTGCATTTGATTTTTGCGAAGCAAATCAGGTGCAAACAGCACGCTTACTCGATATTAGTCGTAATGTTTTGCGCCATAAATTGGGTGTGTATGGCATGTTGCCACAGAGTGAAAAGAAGCCAGCTGCAACCTTCAACCCTGCAGATGCGGCGTAATAGCGGTTAATGCAAATTCAGTAAAATCGTCAGACGCAACACGCAATTTTCTATCCAATGATTTCTGCGTATTTGAGTGCGTTGCAGATAACCTAAACGTTGCCAGCAGGAACTCTGTGTGCGTAATGCTAACAGTTCCTGTAACTGCTGTCGCTTCACCTGAGGTAGATCGGGGTAATTTTCCAACAGATACTTTGCTTGTCTAAGTGCTTGCAATCCCTGTTGGCTTGCCACATTGCGTATAAAATTGGATGCTTTGCGCAGCATATGCAGAACGCTTTTATTCCAACCCACATTATTGCTAGCATGTTGCCGATATAAGATATGCGCCTCCTGATCGTAAAGCACTTCGCCAAACGCCGTGGCAATTAAATAAGCCCACCAATCGTGCATCATCATGAATTCTGGCGCCGCTTGTAGAAATTTTGCTCGAATTCCAACGCCAAAGACCATCGTACAGCCCAGTGCAATATTTTCGACTAATGCATTTTCGAAGCCAAAGTAATTGGGAATCTCTGAATACCCCGTGTGTTGTAATTGTGCGTCAGCAAGGCGTTGCCTGCCACAATATAAACTTTCTGCAGGATTTTCAGCGCTACTCAGTGTTTTTACTGCGCTCTCAAGCTTGTCTGCTAACCAGTAATCGTCCTGATCACAGAATGCAAACAGTGCATTGGCAGCAACCCCATTAACATCACGTAGTAGTTGGTAAAAACTTT
>SXIZ01000171.1 GCA_005779525.1 Methylococcaceae bacterium | reverse complement strand
CTATTGTGTCTGTCTTCCCAGCCGTTGCCTCAGGTAAATATAGCGCAGTCTTGCAAGACTGTGTGTATTCCCGAGAGCGCCGTGAATCCTGTCAGCTAAAGCGTCTGCCTTTGCTGGGACAAGAGATAGCAAATCCAACTGTGGAGGATATCATGGCCCGGACCTTGGTTTCGCATAGCTGGATGAGCGAACGTTTCCGACAATTTTTACAATTATTACCCGCCGATGCCTTGAAATTATTTCGTGCGGTCACTGCGGTCGTCATCGCCAGTGATATTCGCCCGGCACTGTATCAATCAACCACGGGTGCGATTTATCTGGATGCGAATAATTTACTGCTACAAACCGATACCCCAGAAACCGTGGCAACTGTCAGCACGACACCAGATTTTCGCGTAGGTTGCGCTGATTCTCTAAGCTATAAACATCTGTTTCGCTATGTGAAACAAAATATGCCAGCGTATCGCCCTGATATCAGTACACGCACCCTGCAGGATGTTTTGTATTTAACAGCCCGCGTGGTCATGCATGAATTAGCACATGCAAATGACGTGTTTCCACCTGCAACCTTGAGTGCTTTAGGTTTGGATAATTCTGTGCAAGCTGCCGCAGAAGTAAATATCACGCAACGCATTTCGTTTCAATTACGCCAATTTTTTCCGTTGCTAGCAGATGTTTTAAAGTATCAAGGGGATGTGCGTTTTGCTTGTACCAGCGCGACCTGTCAGCAAACGTCTATGCGTGCCCAACAAATTGCAGAAGCCTTTGCGCCGGATACTGCAAATGATTTGTATGGGTTCAGCAATGTGCAGGAAGATTTAGCCATGTTGGCCGAGGAAACCATGATGCTTTATTTTCTGGGTGCTGAGCGTGATATCGCGTTTTCCGATGCGGAATTCATTGTGCAATGGGGACAACGGCGGCGTATTGCCGCACCGCAGTTGTTAGCTAAAACTAAATTTATTATGCGTAATTTATTGCCGGAGGTGGATTTTGGGCGTTATCTCGAGGGTTTAGCGCCGCCTTTGGTCATGCAGGTGGGTAAAAGCTGGGGTGATAATTTAGTCTTGCCTAGCACCGCTAAATCTCGAAAAGCAGGAATGTTAGTTCCCGATAGGGCAGAGCAATTTATTGATTATCAATAATTTGATTTTGGAGTCTATAACTAATTAGAGCGCTATTACTGCACTGCTGATAAGTGCTTACTGAGTTTGAGAACTGAAAATAAAGGGATAGTCGTTTACAGCGCTAACCAGTTCATACGCAGTTGCCAAAATAAGCAAATCTAAATTTGTCATTTTGCTACCCGGGTTATCGCCCTTAGAATAGCGGCTTTTAAATCAGTTTTTTAAGGATATGTGTCGATTTATTTTGAGCTTTTTGCTATTCCTGCTGAGCAATTCCACGCCAGCCGATACTTTGTGTACTTTGGTTTATGATCCTGATGATAAAACTTTTCTGGTCAACGAGGGTATATGCAATGACCCCATTAGTCCTGCATCTACCTTTAAGATTCCTTTAAGTTTAATGGGGTATGACAGTGGCTATCTCAGTAATCTGGAGTTACCCGAGTTGCCATTTCGCGCTGAGTATGTCGCATCATTGGCCTCGCATAAGCATCCGACATCACCAGCTTATTGGATGAAAAATTCAGTCGTATGGTATTCACAATTATTGACGGAATGGCTGGGGATGGCGAGGCTTCAGCATTATGTGGCTCAGTTTGACTATGGTAATCAGGATTTATCGGGCGATGCAGGTAAAAACAATGGTTTAACGCGCGCTTGGTTAAGTTCATCCTTAAAAATAACCCCGCTACAACAATTGAGTTTTTTGCAAAAGCTGCTGGATCATGATCTAGCCGTCACAGAAGAAGCTTATGCATATACCGAACAACTGCTTAAACAAGACAATACTGACACGGCCTATCAAATATACGGCAAGACCGGATCTGTAGTCGCGCCAGTCGATCCCAGTGGGAAACTGATTACTGGCCGACAATTGGGTTGGTTTGTTGGATGGGTGCAGAAATCAGATAAGAAACTTATTTTTGTAAATATTATCAATGAACCAAAACTCGAAGGCGTATATTCTGGCCCTAAGGCTAAAGAGGATATTTTAAAGCGACTCCCAAAAATAGTAGCTAACTATTAAAAATAGTCAGTTGTAACGGTGCAGTTGGTGGCAACCCAGGATTTTACGTGTTTCGATAATTCGCATTCCGTTAGGCTGGATACTGACAACTCACTAACTGTAGGCTAAAAAACTTGCCCGCTTATCTTGGCTATAATAGTATTTAGAATTGTCGCTGCCCGATGCACCGGGCTAATCATCTGGAACTCATACCTATGGCTGTAAATAAACCTAATCGTACCCAAGAAAACGCCAGCGAACTGGTAAAGCTAGCCGTTGTGTCAACCGGAACCTATTTAAGTACCTTGTTATTGTTACGCTTGGTTAAAAATCCAGTAATACTGTTGGGTACTGGGATGTTAACGGGTTTTTATATCAGTAAAAATCGTAAGCAAATTATCGCGACCTTAGTTGAGGCTAAGCAGCATGGTCTTGAATTGCTAGAAAAATCTCCGTCCGAGAGTGAGGACGATCTTTAAGGCTGGAGTTTGCCCGTGAGTTCCCTGTCGGCGCCTTATCCGCACTTGGGGGGGAAGGGATAGGCTATAATGAGGTTTGCCCTCCCAAATCATTCGGTGCTTATGTCGAAGAAACCATCGCCTAGCTTGCAACGTGCCGCAAGTGCTCCCTTTTTACCAACCCATACCTTCAGTTTTATTGTCTATTGTGTTAGTAAGTTTCGTGGCTTAGTGCTGTTAATGCTGCTGATGGAAACCGGACAGGCCTTGGGTAATATTTTAGTGCCGTATGCGATTAAGGCGGTGATGGATGCGGTAGCGCAGCACCCGGTGGGGCCGCTGTTGGAGGCATTTAAGCTGCCTTTGCTGATTTTGCTAGGCATAACTTTAGGCGAAGTGCTGTTTAGTCGCGCCAGTGGTGCGTTACTGATTATCATGGGGCCGCGTTTAAGACAACGTACCAATCAATTACTGTTTGCCTATTTGCAGCAACATTCTCCGCGTTACTTTGGCAGTCATTTTGCGGGCGCTTTGGCGCATCGAATTAGCGAAACGGCGATAAGTGTGAATCATACTACCTGGTCGGTGTTATGCGATTTCTGGCCGATTGCCATTACCTTTGCTGTTTCCATCACCTTATTATTGCAAGCGAATTCCGGTTTGGGCTTATTTGTGGCTGCCTGGGTATTTTTGTATGTGTTGTGTTCCTATTGGTTAGCGACGCGTTGCCAACCGTATGCGCAGAATTACGCGGCGACCCGTAGTTTAGTTAATGGCAAAATCGTTGATGCGGTAACTAATATTCTGAATGCCAAGTTGTTCGCACGCTTGGATTTTGAACGCGACTATCTGAATGGTTTTTTAGAAGCCGAAGTGCAGCAAGGACGCAAAACTTTTTGGTATATGGAACGGGTGCGCTGGTTTCAGTTTATTGCGGCGGCGATGCTTAAAATCGGGACCATTGTGTATGCGCTGCAATTATGGGATGCAGGCATTATTAGTGTCGGTGAGTTTTCCATGAGTACTGGCCTAGCGTTATTGATTATTGGTGATGCCCGCAATTTGACGCGGCGTTTTTTGGAGTTTTTTGAATATATCGGTAACGTGGCAAACGGTATAGACACGATCGTCAAAAGCCATGAAATTATCGATGTTCCTGAAGCGCAACCGCTGGTAGTCACCCGAGGACGCATCGAATTTCGGCAAGTGAATTTTCGCTATGAAGAACAGGCAGCGCCAGTGTTCACCAATTTGAATGTGGTGATCGAGCCCGGGCAGCGCGTGGGATTAGTCGGCTTTTCCGGTTCAGGAAAATCGACGTTTGTCAGTTTGATTTTACGCAACTATCAGCCACAATCAGGACAAATTCTGATTGATGGGCAGGATATTACTCAGGTTACCCAAGACTCATTGCATCAGCAAGTGAGTTTAATCCCGCAAGATCCCAGTTTATTTCATCGCAGTTTAAAAGAAAATATTGGTTATGGGCGCTTAGATGTGAGTGCAGCGGAAATACAGGCCGCAGCAGCCATGGCGCACGCCGATAGTTTTATCCAAAGTATGCCGCAAGGTTATGATTCCCTAGTTGGCGAGCGAGGCGTAAAGCTTTCTGGCGGGCAGCGGCAGCGCATTGCGATTGCCCGGGTGATGCTGAAAGATGCACCGATTTTATTACTTGATGAGGCGACTTCCAGTCTGGATTCGCTGACAGAAAAAACGATTCAGGAAAATTTGGACAACGCCATGGGTAAAAAAACGGTGATTGCTATTGCGCATCGACTATCCACGATTGCGCATTTGGATCGCATCTTGGTGTTTGATCAGGGGCGTATTGTCGAAGAGGGTAGTCATCAGGCGTTATTAACTCAGCAAGGCTTTTATTACCGATTATGGAGTATGCAGGCGGGTGGTTTTTTGCCGGAAGAGCAGTTGGTAGATTAAAGCCGTGCTATCTGGTCTGCGGTGTTTAGCGCTTAAATTGGGCAAACCATTCCGCTCCAAAAGTTTTTTTGCCGTGGAGTAATAAACAACCATAACCCGTGACGGCAATGTCTTGCTGATGTGCAAATAAAAAATCCGCAAGTGCATCTGGGGTATTTGCCACGCCGATAACTTCTTTGACTTCACTCGGGGTTTTGCTGGCTAACTGAGCTTGCACTGCTTGTAGGCTCAGCTGTAACGCATGTTGAAAACAGATTTCAGGATGCGGGTTGAGGTTGTCGTACACTAAACCCAATACGTTGTTCACTTGCTTGAAAACATCTAAATGCAGTTCTTCGTGCACTTCGCGTTCTATAGCATGCTTAGGGTTGACCTGGGCGTCAAGCACATCTAAATCTGGATCGATAAATCCCCCAATCACGTGATAACAGTCGCTGTAGGTATCGGTGTGTTGTCGACGCTCTACTAGAATATAGTGATCGCTGGTGGTCAGCGCGATACAGACCGCTAACGGGTTGGCGAGGGGGGCATTCGGATAGCGTTGGCGAAAGCTGGGTTGGCGAGTGGCAAGATACTGTTGGTAGTTGGTATTGCATAAGCCTAACTGCACACTCTGCGCTTCGACTTTAAGGGCGTTGACGTTAAATAACTTTCCATTAAACAACAAGGTGCCGGGGTGTTTGCGGGTGAGGGCTTCTTCCCACAGTCGTTGGATTTGTTGTTCCGCGCCAGCCGGGTAGGCTAAATCCGTGGCCTGATAGTTTAATTGGAAAGTGTAGTCGCTTGCTGTTGCATCCAGCAAGATGGCACAGTGGTTCAGGGTTAACATGATGTTTGGCAAATAGAGAATTATCGCATGACTTAGCCTGTTCTAGGTCGCGATGTTCCAGATTTTTGCTTTCAGTCGCTTGCTGCAGCAAAAACCACTTTTTTAAGGGCGTTAAAGCATTGACTATCAATGGCAGTGGCTTGCATGCTGTCCATGATGGCTAAGGTGTCCTCCACTGAATTGGCGGGATGGTAGGGGCGTTCAGCGCTGATCGCATCAAAAATATCCGCCACCGTAATAATGCGGGTTTCTAGCATGATGTCATCGGCAGTCAAGCCTTCAGGATAGCCTTTGCCATCCAGACGTTCGTGATGAGCGCTTGAAATTTTCGCCAGCTCAGCAAACTGCGCGATCTTGCTTAAGATGATCTTGGTTAATTCAGCATGCTTTTGGACTTGGCAAAATTCTTCTGCAGTCAGTTTGCCGGGTTTTTCCAAAATACTACTGCTGACCCCAAGTTTACCAATATCGTGTAAGAGCGCCGCGCGTTTGATCCAATTGCAATGGGCTTCTGAGAGTTGTAATTCCCGAGCTATATGGTAGGCATAAAAGCCCACGCGCTCACTATGCCCTGCAGTAAAGGGGCTTTTAGAGTCGACGACTTGGCCAAAGGCTTCGGCGATTTCATCCATATAGTGTTCGTCTAGCGGAATAGAATATTGTGCAGGTTCCAGTGCCAACACTGCTTGGTCTAACTGTTCTGCGTTGAGTGACTCCCAAAATTCAGCATTGCAGGCGACTTTTTCAAATGCGGCGACTAAGTCAGGGTCTAGCCAACTGCCTGAACGCTGGCGGATTTCCTCTAATGCCGCCGCTTGGCCTTGCGAGAAGTTAAATACATCAATAACTTGTGCGAGTAGGGCAATGCGAGCATTGCGTGGAATAGCATTACCTTTGAGTCCATCTGGGCGGCCATGCCCATCCCAGTGTTCATCCAATCCATGTATGCCTAAAGCGACTGCTTCTGGAAAACGTAATTGTCGTGCAATACGAGCGCCGCGGTTACAGCGGGTTTGAATCAGCTCATTCGCTATGGAGTCACCGTTGCGAATAATATTAAGAATGGCGCTTAAGCGTTTGGTCCAGCCAGCATTGCGACCCGTTTGGGCGAACACAAAATTGAGTATTTGCGTGGTATCGGTGCCTACGAGTTTGAAGTCATGTTTAAAACTTTGGTCATCGGTTAAATACAGTTCACAAATGCGCGCGGCATTGCTGCTACAGCCCAAATCTTTTAACAACAAGGTGTAATAAAGATTCCATAAGGATTGATCGTCTAGACCGATCTGCTTGCCGATGTGAATTCCTATCCAACAGCAGCGGATACAGTGGCCTTCAGGTTGTCCTTCGGTTAAATCCAAGGCATAACTTAGAGATCCAATTAGCTCAGCCAATTTCAGGGGATCATGCATATAAGCTCCATAACTTGTGTTCTTAGTAAGCATCTTTGATTATTAAGTATCGGTGTTTAAACAGATTTTACAAGTCTATCTTTTACTGTGATGCGTCTGTCATTGTGCTGAAATCCTGGGTTAATCAAGCCAGGTGTTAGCTAAGGTACGGTGTTTGGGCCTGGAGTTCGAATGGGCTGTTGATCATCGAGAAATCGTTGTACAGCAGAACGAATTTCGGGCGCCAAATTGCGAGACAGTAATTGCTGTTGCAGTTTTGCGGTAAGCGGTGCGAATTTATCAGCTTCGAAACTGATGCGATAAGCATAGCCCAGAAGAGTATCTAATGCCATCAGTCGAGTACTGCTGATCGGATCTAGCAGTGCCGAGGTTAAAGCCGTTTGAGCCGCTGCAGATAATTGTTTAAACAGGCCTAAGCTTTGGGCTGCAGCTGTTCTGACGCTGGGATCAGCATCCTTTAATAGGGTTTGCACGAGCAGTTGTTCGGCTTCGGGATATTGATAAGCATTTAATTGTTCTGTGGCAACGATGCGTTGATGGGGATCCTGACTGCTAAGTCTATGAGCTGCTAAAGCAATCTGTTGTTGGTCGTATTGGCGTTCTTGTGCTAATTCTGCGGCAGTAGGTGCGCGTACCCCTTGTCCGAACATCTCTACACTAAGTAATGGTGCTGGATTGATAGGCGGCGGGGTAGGGCTGATGGTTTGTGTGACTAAGCTGCTACACACAAGATTTAATGTTAGGCCTAAGATGACTAAGATTGGAGGATATCTAAGGAATTTTTGCATGGTCTTCAGTAAGCGTGCTTCTTGGGAGTTATGCTCGCAGGAAGCACGCTAAATGGCTACAAAATTATTCGATGATTACACCAGTGCTTGCGCCAGCAGTTGGATTTAGTTTTTTGTTATGCGCGCAGCTAACTTGTTTGTAAGTATTGGCAACATCACCTTTGCCGATGATCATTTCGTCACCTTTAACGACGAAGCCTGCAGGGGTAGCTGTATAATCGCTAATAAAGCCGCCAGGTACAGAATCTAAACCTAGGCCTTGACGAATTTTCCACGCGACCGCATGGTCAGTACAAGAGGTATCACCAGAAACCCCGATTGCTCCGACTTTTTTACCATTTTTATACAGCGCCACACCACCACCAAACACGTTGATACCGCCTACGCGTTTGTTCACTAAATTGTCAGTGCTGGTGCCATAAGCTTCTGGGCTACCTTGATAGGCGATACTCGCATCGACTGGATTGCTGTGTTGTAATCCAAATAAGCTTCCGCCTGGTTGAGTTAAGCCATACAGGTTAGCAGTAGAGATTGCAAAACCATCTAAGCTAAAAGAATTAGCGGTGGTCGCTTTTTGGACTGCGATCACGCGGCTGCCTAGCCATGAAGAATTGCCGATGGCAGCGCCGCTTCCCGCAGTATTGATAACCGCACAAACTTTACCAGTTTCATCCACCGCAGCAACCCACATGGGTAAACCATAACCACCATTACCACTGCTAGCAACAGCCGCACTAGCAACATTGGGGTTAGCCGCCGCGGCTGTTAGAATATCATCACAACTTGCTGAAGCCAGTTGGCTGCTAAGTGCTAAAACTGCTACGGATGCCGCTAATATTGTCATTTTTTTCATAAGTAATCAAACCCCTTAATTATTTTTGGTTATATTGAATTTTGATAAATAAAGCAGATGCTTGCATAAAACATCGTATACAAATACCAACTTTAAGTCGGCATCGGGCATAATTCTAGTTCAAAAATAAACTCTGCGCTCATTTACCTTGCAGAAAAAGGGTGAATCTGAGTATGGTTGAGCTAGCGTGCTGAATTTTCAAAACCTTGCGTGGTTGAACTTGAGTTCTGATAGCGCAAAACAAAATATTTAGTTTTTATCAAATTTAAATTTAATAATGTTATACTGCAAGGTTACTTATTGAGATTTTAGGTGTGGTTTATGCAAATTAT
>SXIZ01000170.1 GCA_005779525.1 Methylococcaceae bacterium | reverse complement strand
TTTTGATTGGCTACTGGGGTATTGGTCCCCAACGGCGCAGCGCTGCAATGAAATATAGTTTATTTATGCTATTTGGTGGGGTCCCGCTGCTGTTTGGCATTATTATTCTAGCGATCAATAATGCCACACAGTTGGGCGGCAGTATTCCGCAGGATTTATCCTTTAGCTTACCTGTGTTACTGAATGTGGCGATGGATGATCAATTACAGGTTATGGTGTTTTTATTACTGATCCTCGGATTTGCAGTCAAAGCGCCGCTGGTACCATTTCATACGTGGTTGCCCACAGTGAGTATGGAAGGACCAACGCAGTTGACAGCCTTGTTAGTGGGGTTGAAATTAGGGATTTATGGCATTATTCGTTTCGCCATGACCTTGGCCCCATCTGCATCCGTGCAATACAGCTGGGTGCTGGGCATTTTTGGGGCGGTGACTATTATTTACGGTGCTTTTATTGCGTTGCAGCAGTCGAATTTAAGACGACTATTAGCGTATGCGAGTATTAGTCATGTCGGTATGGTAATTGTTGGTATTGCTTCTCTTAATATGCAAGGCATCCAGGGTGCAATTTTAGAGTTACTTAATTTTACCGTGGTTGCGAGTAGTTTAATGTTGATTGCAGGCTTTATTCAGCATCGTATTGGTAGTACAGATATAGTACATCTCGGGGGATTGGCGCAAGTTATGCCCAAGCTGGTGGTATTTTATTTTATTTTACTGTTTGCCAGTATTGGGGTCCCCGGTGGCAATAGTTTTCCGGCGGAATTATTGTTAATTATTGGCGCATTAATTTCGCATCCTAGTCTGGGAATTACCGCGTTGGTTGGGGCGATATTAAGTGCTGGCTTTATGTTGTCTTTTACACGACGCGCTTTTCTTGGACCTGTTGTGCATAGCAGTATTTACAAACTTCAGGATTTGCGCCCACGGGAACTGCTGTTATTAGCCATTCCAGCGTTATTATGCCTAGTGATAGGCATGTTTCCGAATTGGATTTTAGAGAGTAATAAAGTGGTGGCAGATGCGTGGTTAACACGCTTGGTGAATCAGCCGATCTTTGCTCTGCCGGGTAGCGCCAAATAAAGGGATTTGTTGGGCGCAGGTGCAAGCTGCTTAGTTGGATTTTTTAGGGTCATCCTCATCTTCAGAGGCTATGAGTAAGTTTTGGTTCAGCAAAGAAAATACGCCTAAACATCCTTGGCAACAAAAATATTTAACCCCTTGGGTCGTCTGTAAATAAAAAGTCTTAACCTTTACCGGAAGATTACATAAAGTGCATTGTAGTTCTTGTGCTGACATGCAGGCGATAACGTTGCTCTAGAAAATTAACTGTCTTAATCCCTGACTGGGCGTTTATCTAACTTGCGTTGTAAAGTCCGACGGTGCATATTCAACGCGCGGGCGGCAGCTGAAATATTACCATCATGTTGCATCAGAACTTTCTGTAAATGCTCCCATTCTAAGCGTTTAATTGAAAGTGGATTATCACTGATGGCAACACTGGTGTCTCCAGCATTCTTATATAATGCATTAATAATTTCATCGGTGTCTGCAGGTTTCGTCAGGTAATGATTAGCGCCGAGCTTGATGGCTTCAACGGCAGTTGCAATACTGGCAAAACCCGTTAACATAACAATTTGGGTATTGTCGTCAATCTCGATTAGTTCTTTGACTAATTCTAACCCTGATTCAAAGCCTATGCGTAAATCAATAATTGCGTATTCGGGTGCGAGATTTTTTGCTAATGTAATCCCGTCTTTAACATTCTGGGCAACAGTCACTTCAAAATTACGCCGTTCTAAGGCGGTTTTCAGTACATTACAAAAAATAGTATCGTCATCAACGAGCAGTAAATTGGGTTTATAAGAGCTGGCGATATTCATGCATATTCAATACGATTAGGGGTCTTGCGAAAATTATAAATGTTATCTAATAAATTGAGTTGTATGTCGACGTGGGTTCCCTGCGGGATGGCAGGTAAAAATTCGATTCGGCCTTGCAAGCGGCGGATAGTGGTACAACTTAAAAATAAACCAACCCCCAATCCTTGTATTTTATTGCTATTCACGGGTTGTTTGCCGATGGCTTCAAGTATCGCTTTGGGCATTCCTGGGCCATAATCTCGGATCCCTAAAAGCAATTTACTCTCGTTCCATTCCGCAATAAAATCAATGCCGCGCTCAGTATCGGTTGCTTCGGCTGCATTATTTAAGATATTTATCAGCGCATGGGTCAAGGTTTGTTCAGCGATGATTTGACTGTCACTGTTGAAGGTGGGCTTAATTTTGAGATTGAGTTTTGTGCTGGGATTTTGAGAGCGCCATTGATTTAATACCCCGTCTAAATAATCAATAATCGACATGGCTTTACCGGATTCGGCGCGTGTTTCTCCACCGGAATCAGACATCACCACTAAGGCATTTTTACAGCGGGTAATTTGCTGCTGCAAAATTTGCAGGCGTTCATGCAACTTGGGATAATCCTGGGCGGCATAATCCTCCAATAAATCATGGGTCACAATGGCCATGGTGCCTAAAGGTGTCCCCATATCATGTGCGGCACTGGCCGCTAAAGAACCTAGGGCAACTACCCGTTCGTTACGTAGCGCATTTTCTCGGGCTTCGGCTAAATGACGTTCGCGTTCACGCACGGTTTTGGCCAGCTCGACAACAAAATAGGCCACTAAAGTTGCACTGAACACAAAACCAAACCACATGCCAAAGATATGTAAGTTTAAATAATGTTTATCGCTGACATGATGCAGATGTTGTTGCATTTCGTTAACCATCTGCGGGGTTAACACATCCTCTATAATTTGTTGATGCGGTTCGAAGGAGGGTAGTGGAATGTTATAGCTGATCAGTAAGGTATACATGCTGGTGGTCAATATGACCATATACCAAGCATAGGAAGGAGGCAAAATAATGGCGGTGATAATTAAAGGTACTAAAAATACCCACGTAATCGGATTACTGGCACCACCAGTCATATATAACAGCGACGCAATTGCAAACACATCAATGCACAGCTGAGAAAAAATTTCACCCTCCGTGATCGGAGCTGACGTGTGCATGCGCATCCAGGTATATAAATTGACCGCAGCAATCGAACACAGTGCTGGCCAGAGATACTCTTGAGGCAAATTAATATTCAGGACATAAACTAAGATGAGAATCAACAGTGATTCAGCAACCAACATTAAGTTGCGCAGAATGAATAACCACTTCAAATTCTCACTGGTGGAAATTTCTGATTTTGGTAAAACATAGCTAAGCATATAAGCAATGACCAGTAGCAACGGTGAATTAAATCCAAAAATTACATAGACGCCTGCGATTTCCTCAAGTGAGATAAAAAAAATGCGGTCAGGGGTCTAACCGCATTGGAGAGGAAGGTTTTAACTCAAGTTTAGCGAGAAGGGTGTGCTTACGAGAGTTGCTTGCAGTGTATCGGGATAATGGATGTTTGCCCATATGGCATATTGTCGCGCGACAAAATGTCGCACTTTAGGGGGGCAGAAGGGCGCTACCGAGATCATCGGTCAAACAGGCAAACTGCCCCTGACCGAGGACACGGTGAAGTATTCATGAGACATGCTGAATTAAAACTTAAAATCACCTAAAGCTCATTGTTAAAAAGCCATAGGTAATTATTCGGGGGGCTTGCGATTATTCGAAATTTAATTCGCTTACTCTGCAGCAGTACATTAGGCAGAACGCCCATGTAAGTTAACTAAATGTCGTAGGCGTCCTACCTTATCGTCAGTGAGTTGATGCCATCCAAAACGCCATTGCCAATTTCCTTCCATGGTGCCTGGAGTGTTCATCCGATGTTCGCCACCTAATTCGAGAATATCTTGCATGGGGATAATGACTAAATTTGATATCGAGGCTAAGGCTTCACGGATTAGAGCATAAGGCATAGAAACATTAGGAAAGCCTAAAAATTCATAGATGCGGTACTTATCGTTGTCGTTTAGGTCATTAAACCAACCTAATGTCGTATTGTTGTCGTGTGTGCCAGTGTAAGCAACGCATAATTCGGGATAATTATAAGGAAGGTAAGGATTTCGACGATTGCCGTCAAACGCAAATTGCAAAATCTTCATACCGGGTAGGTGAAACTCATCGCGCAACTCTTCCACGCTTTGGGTAATAATTCCCAAGTCTTCGGCCACCAAATTCACATAGCCTAGTTCAGTATTAATTGCGGTCAGCAATTCTTTGCCAGGAGCTTGCACCCAAGAACCGTTGACTGCAGTCGCTTCATCGGAGGGAATTTCCCATGCAGCTTCTAAGCCTCTAAAATGATCGATGCGCACGATATCGAACATTTGTTGCTGCACACGCATGCGTTCAACCCACC
This sequence comes from Methylococcaceae bacterium, assembly GCA_005779525.1. GTDB lineage: Bacteria > Pseudomonadota > Gammaproteobacteria > Methylococcales > Methylomonadaceae > SXIZ01. Next base: position 10,646 of record SXIZ01000170.1, on the reverse strand, counting down.
ATTTAAATTGGGTTTTGGCTAGGTATTCCCAGTCATAATGCGGATTGCCCCAGCGCTGTCCGGTTGCAGAGAAATAGTCAGGCGGCACTCCAGCCACGACAGTCATTTCGCCACGACTATTCAATTTAAAATTACTGCGCGCAGACCACACATCTGCACTATCGTAAGCAACGAAGATAGGAATATCACCGAACAAAAACACGCCTTTGGCGTTGGCATATTGTTTAAGTGCTCCCCACTGTTGAAAGAACACAAATTGCTCGAATTTGTAAAAATCTATCTGCCGACCTAATCGACGTCGGGCGTCACGTATGGCTTTAGTCTGTCTTTGCTTGTAAGGTTCAGGCCAGTCGACCCAGCAAACTTGCTCAAATTCTTTTTTAAGTACCAGAAACAAGGCAAAATCTTCTAACCATCCCGCTTGCGCTTCGCAAAATTGTGCAAAAGCTTGACGGTCTAAATCGTCAGCATGGGTCAGAAAATTCTCAAAAGCACGGTCCAATAGATAACGTTTTTGTTGCAGATCAAAAAATTGATCATTTGGATAGCTTTCTTCATGAGCGAGCCAGCCTTTTTTGACCAGAAAATCTATACAAATTAAGCTAGGATTACCCGCATTTGCGGACAAACATTGATAAGGCGAACCATCACCATGGGGCATGCCAAGGGGTAAGGTTTGCCAGACTGAGATGTTGGCACTGTGGAGAAAATCCACAAAATTAAAGGCTTCTTGCCCTAGTTCACCTTGTTTACTCGAACCGGGTAACGAGGTGATGTGTAACAATACACCGGCACGGCGAGTATTCAGACAATCATTCATTTCAACTTTTCCTTCATGCCGGGTTTAATGTGAGCAAGTGTTACAAAAACTATCATGCTAATATTAAAATCATATTCAAAATTCCTGCTCAAAAAAAAGCGCGATTACTACCTAGTGTGGCAGTAATCGAACTCGTTAGCTATTCGTCATTTAACGCACATAGTGTCTAGCTTGACTTAGCATATCTGGAGTAATCAGCACCACACCGCCGGGGCTAACATGATACTTTTTAGCATCTTCAGCTAAATCTTCGCCGATAATCGTACCTTCAGCAACGACACAGCCTTTATCAATAATTGCTTTAGTGATACGACAGTTGCGCGCAATGGTGACTTCTGGCAACACCACCGAGTCTTGGACAGTGGAGTACGAGTTCACACGTACATTGGTAAATAATAAAGAGTGTCGCACTTTTGCGCCCGAAATAACACAGCCACCTGAAACCATGGAATCGATTGCTTGACCGCGGCGATCATCATCATCAAATACAAACTTAGCAGGGGGCGTTTGTTCTTGGTGCGTCCAGATTGGCCAAGTTTTATCATATAAGTTCAATTCTGGATTGACCCCGATTAATTCCATATTAGCGGACCAATAAGCATCAATGGTTCCTACATCTCGCCAATAACTTTGGGCACCGGATTTTTGCATATCCAAGAAGGGATAAGCATTGACGCGGTATTTTTCGATCACCGAAGGGATAATATCTTTACCAAAATCGCGACTAGAACCTTTAGTGTCGGCATCTTTAATGAGCTGCTCAAACAAAAAGCCAGCGTTAAAAATATAAATACCCATCGAGGCTAGCGCAGTATTTTCTCGACCAGGCATTTTGGGGGGATGTTCGGGTTTTTCAACGAAGGCTTTTACTCGGCGGGTATTATCAACGTCCATAACCCCAAAAGCAGTTGCTTCTTCAAGCGGAACTTCAATACAGCCAATAGTTAAGTCGGCTTCATTTGCGACATGGTCCGCCAACATCGCCGCATAATCCATTTTATAGATATGATCACCCGCCAAAATGAGGATATGTTCTGGACGACGGCTACGCAGAATATCAATATTTTGAAATATGGCATCCGCTGTGCCAGCGTACCAAGAGTTTTCATCCAAACGTTGCTGCGCAGGCATTAAGTCGACATATTCGCCAAATTCGCCCCGCAGAAATCCCCAACCTTGTTGGATATGTCGGATTAAAGAATCCGATTTATATTGGGTCAGTACCGCAATTTTGCGGATACCCGAGTTAATACAATTTGACAGAGGGAAGTCGATAATACGAAATTTACCACCAAATGGCACGGCAGGTTTTGCACGCCAGTCGGTCATTTGATGCAGTCGCGAACCTCTACCACCCGCCAAAATAAGGGCGATAGTGTTTCTGGCTAGATGACTTACATAATGATCGTGGTATGGATTATCTGAATTTTTCATTACTTTTCCCCATTAATATACTTATGCTTAGCTTAATTATTATGTTTATCAAATCTAAATCTCATAGCCTACTCAATAACAGCTTAGATTTTCTATAAAATTTGTAACTATATAGAAATCCTAGTTGAGGTTCTCTTCTTTACTGTTGCTGAAAGGTGCACGGCGGAGGAATAACAATACGCTGTTTCCGCCTAGTTAAAGCTGCCAGATGACAAATTATCTGACTTTGAAATTAGATAATTGATGTGTGGTGGGCGTCTTCCAGCACACGTCTTTCTTCTGAATTCCCTAATATAGTGCTGACAATACCGAATTTCCTAGAGATTATCAATTGTCCCGTACAGATAATTCCATTTACGGCTAACAACACGCTGAAAGTTATATGTTTCCTGCAACTCTAATCGCGATTAAGCACAATTTTATTGGCAAATATGGCCTATGGCAGCTTCGATACTACTAAAATACACTAACTATTTGTTTGCCAGAGTTAATTTAACCAATCTTGTGGGTGTAGGTATTCTTGGTAGAGCAACGCTTCAGGACTATCAGGTTCAGGGACCCAGTTATAACGCCAATGCGCAACAGGGGGCAATGACATTAAAATAGACTCGGTTCTACCGCCGGATTGCAAACCAAATAACGTGCCCCGATCAAAGACTAAATTAAATTCCACATAGCGACCCCGGCGATACAATTGAAAATTACGTTCTCGCTCGCCAAAGGGGGTATCTTTTCGGCGGGTAACAATGGGCACGTAAGCTTCCAAATAGTGATTGCCCACACTTTGCATAAAGGCGAAGCATTGCTCAAACCCCCATTCATTTAAATCATCAAAAAACAAGCCACCTACGCCCCGCGTTTCATCACGATGTTTTAAATAAAAGTATTCATCGCACCATTTTTTATACTGTGGATAGACATCTCTGCCGAAGGGCTCGCAGGCCTGTCGTGCAGTTGTATGCCAATGCACCACATCTTCTTTAAATGGGTAAAACGGGGTTAAGTCAAATCCGCCACCAAACCACCAAATAGTGGGTTCTCCGGCTTTTTCAGCCATGAAAAAACGTACATTGGCGTGTGATGTTGGTACATAGGGATTGTTGGGGTGAATCACCAAGGAAACGCCCATGGCCTGAAACTGACGGTCAGCGAGTTCCGGACGTTTTGCGGTTGCTGAAGGGGGTAGGCTAAACCCAGAGACGTGGGAAAAATTTACACCCGCTTGTTCAAATACGCTGCCATTCGCCAATACCCGACTACGTCCGCCGCCCCCTTCTGCTCTTTCCCAGCGATCTTCATAAAAATGGGCATGGGGCTCAAAGGTTTCTAATTGTGCACAGATTCGATCTTGCAAACCCATTAGATACAGTTGAACTGCTGCAATGTCCTCGGCCTTCATATTTACTCTTGGTTAACTTAATTCAATGGGCGTCAATTTAGCAGCTTTTTAAGTGGAATTGGCAATTGCATGCAAATTTAATTTTAGCGTCCAGATTTACCATTTGTATGTCACGTAATCTTAAACAAATCTTCATCGCAGTGTCACAGCCGAGGACTATGCTTTAGCAAAAATCAATTTAGAGTAGAGGAGCTGAATATGAAAATCTTGTACAGCATACATCACCTGGATGTTCTTATCTTTATGCGCCTAATGCATATCCCATCACATATATCATTATGTAAACTGGCGCGCATTGTTTCTAAAACTGGCGACGGCGGCTTGTATGGTTTGCTGTTTGTTTGCTTAGTCTGGCAGTACGGTTTCGAAGCGCCACTACTGAAAACCATGATGATGGCATTTCTATTGGAACGCAGTGCCTACTATCTGTTGAAAAATACCTTGCGACGTAATCGTCCACAAGCTGCACTTACTGATTTTACCAGTTTTATCGTGCCACAAGACCAATTTAGCTTTCCATCAGGGCATACCTCGGCGGCATTTCTGATGGCAACCCTAATGACTGAATTTTGGCCAAGTCTCGGCATATTGTTTTATTGTTGGGCAAGCTGTGTTGGATTTTCTCGGGTGCTGCTGGGTGTACATTTCCCGACGGACATAATTATGGGAGCGATGTTAGGTATCGCTATCGCTAACTTTAGTCTGCAAATGGGATAAGCATGAAGTTATTTTACGGCGTACAGGGGACCGGAAATGGACATATTTCCAGAGCGCGTACCATGGCAAGGGAATTATATGCAGCAGGGATTGAGGTAGACTTTTTATTTACTGGTAGAGCCAGTGACGCTTATTTCGATATGGATATCTTTCGAAACTATCAAACCCGCCCCGGGTTGACCTTTGCGGTGCATAAAGGGAATGTCAATTTTTTACAAACGGGGATTAACTCCCATCCAAAGCAATTTTTTCAGGATAAAGCGGCTTTGGATTTGTCGAAATATGACTTAGTCATTAGCGATTTTGAACCGTTAACCTCCTGGGCCGCGAAACACCAAGGTAAAACCGTGCTCGGCATTGGTCATCAGTATGCGTTTGATTATCCGATTCCTAAGAAAGGGTATAACCCGTTAGCTGCTAATATTTTAAAATACTTTGCGCCAGTCAGTATTGGCATAGGCTTGCATTGGCAACAGTTTGGCCAGCCGATCTTGCCGCCTGTGATCGATACTCCCGAACTAAGCGCCACCATTATCAAAAACAAAATTATTGTCTACTTGCCCTTTGAAGAGTTAGAGGATATTTGCAAGTTATTGCAGCCCTTTACCGAGTATGACTTTCATGTTTACTGTAATGAACCCAAGCCTACTGCGCATAGTCATATACAATGCCATCCGTTGTCGCGCGAAAAATTTCAGCGAGATTGGGCAGATGCTATTGGTATCATCAGTAATGCTGGCTTTGAATTAGCCAGCGAATCCTTACGTGCGGGTAAAAAAATCCTCGCTAAACCGTTGCACTCGCAAATGGAGCAGGCGTCTAATGCTTTCGCTCTGCAGCATTTGGGCTTTGGTCAAACCATGTATGAACTTGAGCAGCAGACGTTGGCTAACTGGCTAGACGATCAACGGGCGGTGCAAGTGACCTACCCGAATGTCGCAGCCAAAATTGTGCAGTGGATGCTAGAGGGTATGCCGCCATTAGCACATAACTTTATCGCTTCAGTGTGGGATGAAGTGAATGTGTTACGTATACGTTATTGATAGCCGTGCTTAGATGTCAAATTGGTTTAGCTGAATCTCAGCAAAGCTATTGACCAAGCGATGCTGGTTTCCTAGGGGATGCTGCGTGTCGCGGCACAAGCAGCAGGTATGTATACCCACTGCCTGGGCGGCATCCAATTCTTCGACAATATCCGACAAAAATAATACTTCATTGGCTGGCAGGCCTATGCTAGCAATGATATTGCTGTAGGCGGCTTGCTCTCTTTTATTGCCAATATGGGTATCGAAATAACCCGTGAACAATGGCGTCAAATCACCCGCTTCGGTATGACCGAACAGCAATTTTTGCGCGAACACCGAGCCTGAGGAATACACATATAACTGTATGCCTTGGGCATGCCAGGATTGTAATTGCGGAATCACATCCGCATAAATATGCCCTTTGAGCTTGCCTGCGCGATAACCATCTGCCCAAATCAAACCCTGTAGTGCTTTTAATGGCGTTATTTTTTGATCTTCATCAATCCAAGTGATTAATTGGGCAATGAGTGCCTCTTGATCTAAAGGATGCCCCAGGAGTTGATGCACATCATTGACTAAACTTTGTACGCTTAGATTGTTGGTTTCTTGCGCTATAAATGCCGCGATATTGGCACGGGCATAGGGAAATAATACCTCTTTGACAAAGGCAATGGAGGACGTGGTACCTTCAATATCGGTAATAATGGCTTTAATCATGCGTATTGCGCGAGGTATTGGTCAAAATTGGGGAAGTTATCCGAAATACCACTGCCCGTAAACTCAGCGACCCAGCCATCGGCAACGGTAAACAATCGAATACATTTAAAATCTGGATGTTCGCCCATATCAAACCAATGTGGGGTTTGATTCGGCACACTTATCAGATCTCCAGCTTCGCATAAAACTGCATACACTTTGTTATTCACATGTAGAAAAAATAAGCCTTTCCCATCAATAAAAAAGCGGACCTCGAAATCTTCGTGGATATGTTCAGATAAAAACTTTTGGCGTAAAGCTTGATGGTCTGGGTGTGCAGTCGTTAAGCTCACGACATCCACGGATTGAAAATTATAGCGTTGATTGAGTTTATCAATTGATTTTTGGTAAGCGGCTAATATCGAAGCTTGATCGGCATCGGCAGCGAGGACGCTGCTGGCATTCCAGCGTTCAAATTCCACATCTATGGCAGCCAAATGTTCCTTAATAACAGGATAATCTCTAAAGGTTTCAGCCTTAGTAGGTTGAGTATCAGAAAAAATAGTTAATATGCTCATTGGTTTTTAACTCGGTGTAAACGTAATTCACATTCAAATAGAAAATCTAGCGCTTCTAGGTGCCTCAATGCGGCAGCAACAGAATTTCCCCAGGTATAAATTCCATGCCCAGCGATGATATAGGCGCATGTGGCAGGGTGTTGATCCAGATAGCGGTCTACCTGCTGTGCTAATCTGGCAATATCTTGATCATTAGCGAAAATCGGGATGCGCACCTGAGTTGCATGGGTTGTGATTCCCGGCAAGGCTTTTAATAGCTCATAATCCTCTAACACTACGGCATCTGACCAGAGTTTAGAGATTAAGGTTGCACTTAGGCAATGGGGGTGTAAAACCGCTTGCGTGGTGGGATAGCGTTGATACAGATGCGTATGCAGTAGAGTTTCAGCAGAGGGCGTTTTGCCATCTAATGACTGTCCCAGGGCATCGATTAGCATAATGTCTGATGGGGTTAACTGACCTTTATGTTTACCCGAAACGGTAATAGCGCAAGTATTGTCAGGTAAACGGGCCGAAAAATTACCACTGGTAGCTGGCACCCAACCTTTGCGGTCTATGAATTGTCCTGCGGCTATTAATTCTTGAGCTGCGGTATAAAAGTCAGTACTGTAAGACATAAGCTAACAAACAAAGCAAACAAGGGATAGTACGGCAAAAAGCAATAAAACGCTACTGAGTACTACGCTAATATTATAGATAAACTTTGGTTTAGAAAAGATTTACTCCAAAAATAACACCATTTCGACAGCCTTAACCAGCATTACTTTAGCACGCAGGAATTCAGACCTAGCTGCTAAGCGGGTTGCTTTGAGGTTATTCACCCTTAGACAGGGTGCGTAAAATATTATCTTGCCGAGAAAATCGCTATATTGCCGCAAGATTGTTACAATTCCCCTAGTTATGTTTAGGTAATTAACCACCAATAACAACAGATTGGATGAGGTCAGCGCATGAATCAGCTTATTGCCGTATTAAGTACCCTTGGCAAGTTTCTACTCACGCTTTGGATTGCGGTGTTTGGTCGCGTGCAATGGCAAGCTCCCAGCTGGCTAGCCAAAGGTTTATTGCCTAAGTTGCAGCAGGGATATGCGTTGCTAAAAGCCAAACCTTTAAAAGCAATGGCGGGGATTTTGTCTTTAGGGTTATTGCTGGCAGTGAGTGTTTACGCATACCAAGTCTATCAACAACGTCCACAGCCTAAAAAAATTGATTTTATCGTCACTGCCCCCGAGCGGACCGTTATTGAGGAACATGCCGCGCCTAACCCATTAGTTGTTACCTTTGACGCTTCTGTGGCGCCATTAAACCTGGTTAATCAGGCTGTGCATGAGGGCATAATCATGCAACCAGCGATTCCAGGGGAATGGCGCTGGGTGACCGATACTACGCTGGAATTTCGCCCTACAGCAGATTGGCCGATTGCGAGTACCCAGCAAGTGAGTTTGGCCCCTAAAGCCCTAGCGGAACATATTCAACTGGCACGTGATGAATTTAGTTTTAGCACCGCAGCATTTAGCGTTGCGGTCGAAAATAGCGAGTTTTATCAAGATGTAGTAAATCCGAAAATCAAGAAAGCCAATTTTACGCTCAGCTTTAGTCATCCCCTGAACACCGAAACCTTGGATAAACATCTGGCTTTAGAATTAAAAGAAGGAGAGCGTAAGCTCAACACCCTGGAGTACAGTGTCAGTTACGATACCCTAAAACTGCACGCCTATATCCAGTCTAGCGTGCTGGAAATTCCGCGCTATGGCCGGGTTGTGGATTTTAAATTAAGCCCGGGCATACAAGCAGCAGCTTCTGACGCTGAAACCACTGAAGACCTAAGCGCGCAAGTCACTGTTCCTGGGCTTTACGATGGCTTAACCATCGCCAATGTGGAGTTAACCGTAGCCTCCAATACCCAAACGCAGAGCCAAGATCAGATATTAGTGCTCAGCACCAGTGAAGCGGTGCATGAACGCGACATGTTGAAAGCGGTTGAGATTTATGAATTACCCGAATTTAATCAGAGCTCGGATGCCGAACAAACTGAACTCTACGCATGGTCAGCGTCGGAGGTTTCAGAAGCAGTTTTAAAACAAAGTCAGCGCTTAGAACCTGAACTCGTCCCGGCGGAGCATGAGTTTACTGCGCTGCACAGTTTAAAAGTGCATGCGGATGTGAAACGTACCCTCTACGTCAAAGTGCATGAACATCTTAAGTCCTTTGGCGGCTATTTATTAAGCCAAGCCTATGCACAAACACTCACGGTGCCGGAGTTCCCTGAAGAATTACATATTATGGGAGAAGGCTCGTTGTTGACCTTAAGTGGCGAACATAAAATGGGCGTCATGACGCGTAACTTGACGGGCTTAGAAGTTGAACTTGGGCGGGTGTTACCGGAGCAACTACAGCACCTAATTTCCCAAGCAGAAGGCGATTTTGGTCACCCTGAGTTTTTGGGGAATTTTAACGCGGATAATCTCTCAGAACGCTTTACCATCAAAACTCCGATCACGGAAGCGATCGAAGGTAAGCCACAATACCAAGCGGTAGATTTAGGAAAATATCTACAAGGTGCGCAAGGCCAACAGCGACGTGGTTTGTTTTTAGTGACCGCCAAAAGCTATGATCCTGATGCCGAGCAAACAGCAGACTCCGCTGCGGTTGAAGACGATGCAGATGCCGAAACGGATAATGCCGAAGCAAATTACAGTGCAGATACAGGGGAGATGGACACCGAAACCCAAGAACAACGCCTGATTTTAGTCACCGATTTAGGCATTATTGCCAAAAACGAACTTAACGGTAACCAAGTGGTGTTTGTGCAATCTATCCAAACCGGGCGTCCGCAAGAGGGGGCAGAAGTCGAAGTCATCGCCAAAAATGGTCAAGTGGTCATGCATGCCACCACTGACAGCGAAGGTAAAGTGCGTTTTGCTAAGTTATCGGGTCTAGAGCGTGAACGCGAGCCGATGTTATATCTGGTGCGTTATCAAGGGGATATGAGCTTTTTACCCTTAAAACGTCATGATCGGCATTTAAATCTCTCGCGTTTTGAAATTGGTGGGGCAGAAAATCCGCAAGACCCTAAACAGCTGGATGCCTATTTATTTTCAGATCGTGGTATTTATCGGCCGGGAGATACCATTCATATTGGCATGATCGTGAAGACGGCTGATTGGAATAGTCCATTAATCGGCTTGCCACTGGAAGCTGAAATTCTGGATGCCCGTGATATGGTCGCCAAACGCGTAAAATTGAATCTAGAGGCGGGCGGCTTTAATGAAATTGAGTATACCCCTTTAGAATCGGCGCCTACGGGTAAATACAGTATTAATTTGTACACCGTTAAGGACGATGCTGCCGAGCAATTGCTGGGAAGTACCACGGTGAAAGTTGAGGAATTTCAACCGGACCAAATGAAGGTGGCGGCCAAATTTTCGAGCAGCGTTACTGAAGGCGGTTGGGTGCACCCCAGGGATTTGCAGGCGTTAGTGAATGTGCAAAACCTCTACGGCGCCCCGGCGGAAGCACGGCAAGTCGCTGCGCAACTGACCCTAAAACCCGTGTTACCGGAATTTAAACGCTATCGTAGTTATCAATTTTATGATCCGCATTATGCCAAAGAAGGTGCCAAAGAGACCCTCAATAATGGTGTGACCGATAGTCAAGGCAATGTCGCATTTGCCTTAGGCTTAGAAAAATATCAACAAGCGAGCTATCAATTGAATTTTGCCGCGCAAGCCTTTGCTGCTGATAGTGGTCGGAGTGTTGCTGCCGAAGCCAGCGTCTTGGTGTCGGATTTACCATATTTAATCGGTTACAAACTCGATGGCAGCTTGAATTTTGTGGCGAAAGCCGCAGCGCGCAATGTGCATCTGATTGCCATCGATCCGCAGTTGCAGTTAACTCAAAGTGATGCATTAAATTTGGAATTGGTCGAGCGCAAAGTGTTATCGGTGCTGACGCGGCAAGAAGATAATACCTATCGT
>SXIZ01000020.1 GCA_005779525.1 Methylococcaceae bacterium | reverse complement strand
TCCGCCAAAAGAAAGTATTCAAAGAAAAGGCGGCCCAGTTACCGCTAATGTCTTGCGCTCCTCGTAGTTATCGGGGGGTGACAAAAGGGGCGTCCTGCCCCTTTGCCACCTTGCGGCATCCATGCCGCAACCCGTTGGGCTCAACCCGATAACTACTGCGGTGCTCGACGCGGTAAACGGGATTAAAACTCGTTTACCGTAACCCTGAAAAATAGCCTGACTATAAGACAATATTTAAATTTATGAATGGTTTGCTAAACCGACATTATAAAATTGACTGAGTACTAGGCGATTGAAATATAAGTCGCCTAGGGTGCATTTAAGCCAGAGCTTTTATAGCAGCAATTACTGTAAACCTACCTATTAAGCATGCGCTTAGCACATGGAAATATACTGCGCATTATCGGCGCGAGGCCAAGCACTTAATAATGCTTTGACCACGGTAGCTAATGGAATCGCAAAAAATACCCCCCAAAATCCCCACAAACCGCCAAATAATAAAATTGCCACGATAATCGCAATTGGGTGCAAGTTAACCGCTTCAGAAAACAGCAGAGGTACCAGCACCACGCCATCTAATGCTTGAATGACGCCGTAAGCTATCATCAGGTACATAAATTCGTCTGCATCTAAGCCCCATTGAAAATAGGCGATGGCAATGACTGGAAACGTGACTAGAGTCGCGCCAACATACGGAATCACCACCGATAAGCCCATTAATACCGCCAGTAACATGGCGTAGTTTAAGGACATGGCGTAAAAGGTCACAAAGCTGGCAAACCATAAAATTAAAACTTCCGCTAATTTACCGCGGACATAATTACCTAATTGCATATCGACTTCGCGCCAAACGCTACGGGTCAGAATGCGGTCGCGCGGCATAAATTGCATAAACCACGCGACTAGATTATGTTTATCTTTGAGTAGAAAAAACACCATCATCGGCACTAAAAATAAGTAAATCATCGCACTGACTATACCCACCACCGAGGCCGCGGAGAGTGATAACACATCTTGACCATAAGTTAGCAGCTCTTTTTGCACTTCAAACATAATGTTGCGGATGCCAGTGGGGGAGACAAATTTGGGATAAAGTTGTGGAAGGCGCAACACCACGACTTGTACACTTTGCAAAATTTCAGGAAAACGTTGCACCAATTGTATGGCCTGAGAGGTGACCATCGGCATTAATACAAATAATAAAAACCCCAACGCCGTCATAAACCCCGTAAACACAATGTAGACTGCAGGTAAGCGCGGGAGTTTAAAGAGCATGGTTTTTTCGACCAAGCCATCCAATAAATACGCAAGCACAATCGATGCGAATACCGGCATCAAGAGATCTGCCAGACAATAAATCAGTAAAAATACCACCAACACCATAATCGCCAGTGCGATGACTTGCGAGTTAGGTAGCATACGGCGTACGCCATCTTTAAAAAGGGTCGATAACGATGGATCTTCTTGAATAGTCATGTTTTTATTATTATGGGCTAAGAATAAGCGCTATTTTACTGTAAGCTCAAGCAAGTAGGAGCATTTTCCTACATGCAGGTAGGTGGCTTGGGTAGACCTGCCAATTTGCAGGCATACTTGAGTGGACCTTGCGGGAATAATTTTTGTAAGTAGCGACTGGCCGCTTTTTCTTCGCCTAAGGTTTTGCTAATCGCCTTGGCAAAGCCTCGCGCATTGGGCAGGTGTTGGTAATTTTGATAGTACTCGCGAATAAAATACAAAATCTCCCAATGTTCGGCCTGTAAAACTATGGCTTCACGCGCCGCTAATTGCTCGGCGACGGCTTCATTCCAACTGTGACTATCAAGCAAAAATCCTTGCGCATTGGTCGCAGGTAAGTCTAGAGCTTGCATTAGGACCAAGTATAGATGGGAGTATGCGCCACCGTGAGTTCGACCAGCGCAGGATAATCAATAATCTGTAGAGATGCTATTAACTCTTCCGCCAGCAGCCCGCGACAAGCGAGTTGATCTGTTAGAGCATAGCAGCTAACGCTGCTGGGCAATTGTTGCAAAACTTGTGCAGCTTGGCTACTTTTGACTGCTCGAAATACAGCATCATCCAGTAACACGATGGCATCGTCAGGTGCAATACGGGTCAAAAAAACATCGTCCACCGTGGCACGGCTAATTAAATGCAACATGTTTATTCGCTGTACGAAAATTTCAGGCCCACAATCCCCAGAATCACGAGTAATAGCGAGCTTAAACGCCACCAATCGGCGGCCTCTTTAAAAAAACAAATGCCGACCACGGCGACGCCCACCGCCCCCATACCCGTCCAAATTGCATAGGCAGTGCCTAAGGGAAGCTCGCGTATTGCCAAAGTTAATAGATAAAAACTGGCAATCCCCGAGACTCCAGTGATGATGCTGGGGATTAAGCGGGTGAATCCCAAATTAAATTTTAAGCTGACGGCAAACACAATTTCTGCGATACCGGCTGCTAATAAAAATAGCCACGCCATGATTTCGATCCTCATTTCAATTAGTTTGCTATTTTACAATAGTCTAGGGCATTGGTGTGCCTGCTGTGGCATGCTAGGGGGATGAGTGTAAGGTTAGGGTGCTAAGCGGTCTGGGGTCTGAATGCGGGAGTTTGGGTGCAAGTAGTCATGATCCTTGGTTTGCTTTGCCGATTACTATCACCTTTGTGATTAATGGCAGTGTGGCGGCCAGAGTTTTTCAATGGCTGAATATGGGAAAGCTGCTGAATTACAGAGTTTGCGTAGGATTTACAGCAGCGCAACGTGAAAATATTAGTCCGTAGACGTGGATTCTATCCTCTTACGGCGCTAGGTGACACTAATTGTTTTTCAACGCCGGAGCTTAGAAGCGATACTTTAATACGTGAGATTATAAGAAAAATAATACTCAAATACACTCATACTTTAAAAATGTA
>SXIZ01000169.1 GCA_005779525.1 Methylococcaceae bacterium | reverse complement strand
TCAAACAATGGCCCTGGATCGGTTTTACGCGTCGGGGCAATTTCGCTGTGCGCGACTATGCGCTCTTTGGATAAGCCTGGGTAATGCTGCAATAATGCTTGGATCACGCGAGCAAGCTGCTGGTATTGTGCTTCGGTATAGGAAATATGCTCAATACCTTCTAGCTCAATGCCGATGGAGAAATCATTGCATTTTTCTCGACCTTGATATTGGGACACACCTGCATGCCAGGCGCGCTGGTCAAAGGCCACATATTGTATGACTGCCGCATCGCGCCGAATTAATAGGTGTGCCGATACTTTTAGTTGATAAATATCCGCAAAATAGGGATGTGCGTTAGGATCTAGCTGGTTACAGAATAAGTCAGTTATAAAATCTTGTCCAAACTCTCCCGGGGGCAAACTGATACAGTGGATGACAATTAATGAAATATCGTCAGGAAGGCTGCGGGCATCGTAATTGGGTGAGGCAATAAAAGTTGCCGCATCGAGTTGGTGGTGTTCGATATGCATATAAAAAGCAGAGATTTTGTAAGTTGCGCTGAATTATACTGAGCTTTACGCTATAGTTGACGCCAGAATTTTTAATTTAGATGACCTGTTTATGACGAACGATGTTGTTCCCGATATCCTAGCCTATTTGGCCGAAGATGTAGGTAGTGGCGATTTAACCGCCAATCTGATCCCCGAATCGATGCAAGCTCAGGCCGAAGTGCATACGCGTGAGTCTATGGTGCTCTGCGGGCAAGCCTGGTTTAATGCAGTGTTCTTGCACTTACAACCCGATGTCGTGATCGACTGGGCGTATGCGGAGGGGGATTTTGTCCCTGCCAATAGTCTGCTATGCAGTTTATCGGGGGCCGCACGCAGCTTATTAACTGGGGAGCGGACCGCGCTGAATTTATTGCAATCGCTATCTGCTACCGCCTCCCTTGCTCGGCGTTATGCCGAGGCGGTGGCGGGCACGGGATGCAAGGTGCTGGATACACGCAAAACCCTGCCCGGTTTACGATTGGCACAAAAGTATGCGGTACGCTGCGGTGGTGGCATCAATCATCGGATTGGTTTGTTTGATGCGATTTTGCTTAAGGAAAATCATATTATCGCCGCAGGCTCTATCACCCAAGCGATTGCTTTGGCGCGGCAGCATAGCGATGTGATGGTCGAGGTTGAAGTAGAATCTTTAACTGAATTACACGAAGCCTTACTGGCTAAGCCGGATCGGATTATGTTGGATAATTTCTCGTTGGCGGATTTGCGTCAAGCAGTGCAGCTGACCGCAGGTGCCGTGGAACTTGAAGCTTCTGGAAATATCCGTCTGGAAAATATTCGTGAGGTTGCGGAAACAGGCGTTAATTTCATTTCTATCGGCGCATTAACCAAAGATGTTAAGGCAATCGATTTATCTATGCGTATTACTCTGGTGACTCACGATGCCAAATAATTTAGCCACAGTAGCCAAGCTTTTAACCCATGGGGTGTATGTGATTGCGGTGAAAGATGATACCCGCGAACATGCTTTTACCGCCGCCTGGGTGATGCAAGTGTCATTCGACCCGCCATTATTGGCTTTTAGTATTAATCCACAGCATTATTCTTATCAAATCCTGAAAGCAGGCGGGCTGTGTAGCATTAATGTATTGGCCCATTCCCAATTACCGATTGCGGCGCATTTTGGTGACTCCAGTATTCGCGACAAAATGTCGGGGTATAGCTGGCAACCCGCGCAAAGTGGTGTGCCCGTTTTGACCGAGGCACTCGCCTATTTTGATTGCGTCCTCAGCCATGTAACTCCTGCTGGCGATCATGAAATTGTGGTCTGTCAAATAGTCGATGCTGGCATATTAAATAACGGCAAGCCAATGCGCTACAGCGATACCGATAATCTCGATGGTGCAGATGATTTATATCGCTAATACCTAAGAAATCCTATTGCTATGCATCCCACGCTCCACCGACCCGCTTTTTCTACTGTTAGCTGAACTTGTTTGACTTTGTTTGGTCAGCTTATCTGTAAGGCAATAAAGCCTTACAGCAGCGCTTAATTAGCAGCATTATCTCGTTCTGCGCTGACTCAATAAAAATGTGCATAGAAGTTGCTAGACATTAAATTGCGCATCGCGTGCGTCTAGTAAACAGGCCTGAAAGAGCAGATGGGAAATTGCGTTGTCTAACGCAAAAATTTCGCCTCGCTAGCGGTATTCAGTGCTCAACAATTCACATTAGATTGTGTTCTAGCTAATATTTTTATTATAGGAATTAAGATCATGTTAATTGGATTGCCCAAAGAAATTAAAGATAATGAGAACCGCGTAGGGATGACCCCAGCAACGGTTACGGCACTGGTGCAACATGGACACACGGTGTTGGTGGAAACGGGTGCAGGTCTTGGCAGCGCAATCAGCGATGCAGAGTACCTGACAGCCGGGGCGCAGATTGTCGCAACTGCGACAGAAGCTTGGGGTGCAGAGATGGTGGTTAAAGTCAAAGAACCCATCGCTGCTGAATATGGTTTTTTACGCCCAGAGTTACTGCTGTTTACCTATTTACATCTGGCCTCTGACCGCCCGCTGACCGATGCATTATTAGCGAGCGGTACGACAGGTATCGCCTATGAAACAGTGCAAACGCCGGATGGTCGCTTGCCGTTATTATTACCGATGAGCGAAGTCGCCGGACGTATGGCAACCCAAGTCGGAGCGGTGTATTTACAAAAATCCCATGGCGGTCGAGGGGTGCTTATGGGCGGCGTTCCAGGCGTTGCCCCGGCTAATGTGGTGGTGCTAGGAGCTGGCGTCGTTGGCAGCAATGCGGCAAGGGTTGCAGTAGGTATGGGTGCACAGGTCACGGTGCTGGATGTCAGCCATACGCGTTTGCAATATCTGGATGATATTTACCGCGGACAACTGCAGACGCGTATCAGTAATAGCCATACGATTGAGGCAAGTCTACAACATGCAGATCTAGTCATTGGCGCGGTATTAATTCCGGGTGGGCGTGCTCCCTGGCTAATTATGCGCGAGATGTTACCGAAGATGCTACCCGGTGCTGTCATTGTTGATGTCGCTGTTGATCAAGGAGGCTGTGTCGAGACCACTCGCGCCACGACCCATAGCCAACCAACTTATACCATCGATGGGGTAGTGCATTATTGTGTGGCCAATATGCCAGGAGCCGTCCCGCGGACCAGCACCTTTGCGTTAAGCAATCAAACTAGCCCTTATGTATTACGCCTAGCCAACCAAGGTTTGGCCGCACTGCACAGCGATGTGGCATTACGCCTCGGTCTAAACACCTATCGCGGACAGTTGACTTATGCGGCAGTTGCCAACGCCTTTAACTTGCCTTCGGTAGAGGCCTTAGAGGTACTCGCACACTAAAGCGGTTTACGCTAAACTCAATCATTAAACACAGAAGCACGTAAAGCCCCCAAGATGACACCAGCATAGAATTTAACCGTACCAACGGATTTTCTTGCTGGTTGTTTAGCCACCGTCGCTGACTCTTGGCTGACCATTTAACTGCCTAGCGTAAATTTTAGGACACGTGTAACACTGCAAATTTCTCTGACTTTAAACATCATGTACGCTGCAATTCAAAAATATAGGGATCAATTAGGCATTCCTCTTGAGCTTATCGCCAATCGCAATCTTCCTGTTTATGCCGAGGCAGAACACCTTGAAGTTGCCGACATTGGAAAAAATGGCCAACAATATTTACTGACTCAGGCTGCTGCACATGCCTGGCAGGAACTTAAGGCGGCAGCAACCACTGATGCGGTTGATATTTTTATTATTTCCGCTTTTCGTAGCTTTGAACGCCAAGCAGAACTGATCCAAACCAGACTTGCAATCGGGATACCGATTGCCGAAGTTTTAACCGTGCTGGCACCTCCAGGTTGTAGCGAGCATCACACTGGCCGCGCAGTGGATATTTGCACGCCTGGCGTTCCTCCGGCACTGGAAGTTTTTGAACAGACGGAGGCTTTTTCTTGGCTATCTAAGCATGCAAATCAATTCGGATTTTTTTTATCCTTTCCCCGCGACAATCGCTATGGCTATCTGTATGAACCTTGGCATTGGTGCTTTCACGCTAACCCAGACTTAATTCATCCAGCTTCGCAAGTCCCCTAATATTTCACATAGAGTATAAATTATGCTTAATTAAGCGAAATATCAGTATTTGGATATAAGTTTTACCCTGCTGTAGGTTAGAATGCATAGCTAGGTAAAGTGGCCCGTATTAATTTGCTTTATCAGAATAATTGAGCGTTGTTGGGAGAGGATTATGGAACCTTTAAGCAGCTGGGAAAATATTGTTTTAGGCATTTTGGCGTTACTGGTGGTTTTTAGCCTCCAGCGCAGTACTAAATCGGCATTTGAACGCAGTAAATATGTAAAATCTGATTGGATGGCTGTCATCATCCCGCTAGCACTGGTCGTCCTGTTTGTGATTTTTTTAATTAAGATGGTTTGAAATGTACGAAGAAGAATTAGACGAGGATGGCGTTGAATATTATGCCATTCGCCCGAACAAATCCCAGATTAAACGCGAAATTGCCGAGCTCAATGAGTTTATTGAGCAATTAATCGCGCTATCGCCCGCCCAACTTGCACTATTTGAACTAGAAGATATTGTATTCAAAGCGATTGTCACTGCGAGTAGCCTACCACCGACAGGTGCGCGTAAACGCCAAATAAAATATATTAACGGCTTATTACGTAAATTAGATATTTCTGAGTTACAAGAACAATTGGCGCGCCTGCAAAGCAAAAGCGCACATGCAGTTAGAGAGCATCATGCCGCCGAACGTTGGCGAGAACAATTATTGCTCGGTGATGAAAATACCGTCAGTGATTTTTTAGCCGAATACCCAGCAGCGGAAAGGCAGGAATTACGTAATTTGGTGCGTAGCGCCAAGAGGGAGCAAACGTTGAATGCCCCGCCTAAACATGCACGCTTGTTGTATCGTTATATCAAAGACATTATTGAACAGGGGTAATACGCTAGGGATGAGCTCTCCCAAACCCTAGCAAATGTCCTAGTCGTTTAGTTGATGATAGCCAGTCTCTTCGTGTAAAGTGATATCCAAGCCCACAATTTCATCATCTGGATTGACACGCAGACCAATAACGGCATTGATTAATTTTAAGATCAGATAGCTAAAACCTGCGCTCCATAAAATGGTAACTCCAATTGCGAGCGCTTGTACGCCCACTTGATCCATAATCCCCACGCCATCAGGTAAGCCGTGGCCCCCTAAACTGCTAGCGACAAACACTCCGGTCAGCAATGACCCCACGACTCCGCCTACTCCATGCACCGGAAAGACATCCAAAGAATCGTCGATTTTAAGGGACCGTTTCACATATTGCGTGGCATAAAAACACACGATACCCGCAGTCACCCCAATAAACAACGCCCCGCCCGGACCTACAAAACCTGATGCCGGGGTGATGGTCCCTAAGCCAGCCACCATGCCCGTAACTATCCCTAAAACACTCGGTTTGCCATAACGTAACCATTCAATCGCCATCCAGGTTAATGCCCCAGAAGCTGCGCCAATATGGGTTACTAAAATGGCTAAACCTGCTCGACCATCGGAAGTCAAGGCACTCCCCCCGTTAAAACCAAACCAGCCAACCCACAACATCCCCGCTCCCGTGACCACCATAGTCATATTGTGAGGCTGCATTCCGGTCGTTGGAAAACCGCGACGATTACCTAAAACAATTGCAGAAACCAACGCCGCAACCCCAGCATTGATATGAATTACAATTCCACCTGCAAAATCCATGACCCCGAGCTTAGCCAACCAGCCATTCCCCCAAATCCAATGGCAAATTGGCATATATACCACTATTAACCATAATCCACTAAACCACAACATGGCGGAAAATTTCATTCTCTCTGCAAAGCCACCGACAATTAATGCCGGGGTAATAATTGCGAAAGTCATCTGAAACATGAAAAACACGCTTTCAGGAATATCCCCTGTTAAGCTGCCTGCATCTAAACCAGGTAAAAAGATCTTTTGTGCGCCGCCAAGAAAAGGCTGCAAATCTCCACCATCTGCAAAAATAAAACTATAGACTCCGGCCAACCACAGTAACGATACTAAACAAGTGATTGCAAAGCATTGCATCAATACAGAAAGCACGTTTTTGCTTCTGACCAACCCCGCATAAAACAGCGATAAGCCGGGTATGGTCATAAAGAGTACTAACGCCGTGGAGGTTAAGATCCAGGCGGTGTTTGCTTGATTTATCTCATCCGCCATCAATAGGCTAGGAAAAAATAATGCTATAAAGGAAAAAAATTTACGCTGGTTTACAGACATTCCGCTCACTTTAGGTTAAATGGCATCCACACCAGTCTCACCCGTTCTGATGCGAATAACTTGTTCCAGGGAAGAAACAAAAATTTTTCCATCCCCAATTTTGCCAGTATTCGCTGCTTTGACGATGGTATCGACAGCCAAATCTACGACCTCATCAGCAACAGCAATTTCTAGTTTCACTTTTGGTAAAAAATCTACCACATACTCTGCACCCCGATATAATTCCGTGTGTCCTTTTTGGCGTCCAAATCCTTTCACTTCTGTGGCGGTAACCCCACTGACACCAATTTC
>SXIZ01000019.1 GCA_005779525.1 Methylococcaceae bacterium | reverse complement strand
TGGGCCTAGAACCGACACCGGAACCGGAGTTTATCGATGCTTGGGTGAGGCAGACGGTGAGGTTGTTTTTGTATGGGGGGATGGGAAGTGCTTCAAACTAACATAGGACAACCCTTGCTACCAGCGGGTAGAGTGATTAAACTTAAACTAACCTATAATTTTAATCAGGAACTTTAAAATGCAGCCCACCATTTTATTAAGCGCACTCTTGATCAGTCTAGGCAGCGTTGCTCTGACTGCTTGTAATCCTTCTGCAGAAACCCAAGTGACTCCCCCGGCAGTGGTTAAAAAATATACGCAAGCTACGACTTTAGAAGGCAAGGTGAGTAATAATCAAGGGATACTTAAGACGGGTAAGGTGGTCGCCAAAACTGAGCAAGGCCGGGTGCTGGCCGAGACCGCAGTGGATGAGGGCAATTATAGTCTCACTATCCCTGCGGAGACGGTTTTGCCCTTGGTGTTAACGTATACCGGTGCGGCGAGTAGTGACGAATTATTGTCGGTGGTTATTCACGACAGCATTCGACATTACGCAATTAATCCGACGACGACTGCCATTGCTAAGGCGGCAAAAGCTATGGGCGGTTATAGCAGTGCGAATATGACGCATGCGGCTCAAAAAAGTGTGCATTCACCGGATGAAAATAAAACTACGTCTGGCTGGCGCGGCGACCCGACTAGCCAATATGGCGGTTGGCATTAATCCAAAAGAAGGGGAGTAAAAATCAAAATGCTTGGGCTAACCAGTGGACAGTCTAAGCATTCGAGGCTTCGAATGTTGGGCATCACGCTGTTTAGCCCAACCTACCCACTGTAGACTCTTTGCTAAGGACGTCAGCAATCGCACTCAGCATTAATTGTGCGGTTTGAGCGCCAGCATCAATACAACCGCGGCTGCGTTCTCCCAGAAAGGAGGCGCGGCCTTTGGTGGCCAGCATATCCCGGGTGGCTTCCACCCCTTGTAGTGCGACGCTCTCCATTGCGGGAAGGAGTTCGTTTAAGGGTTGTGCTGAATGCGATTGTAGATATTGTGCTACTGGGATCAGGACATCCAGCATGGTTTTTTCTCCCACATCGGCTTTACCACGTTGTTTCATACTCTCTACGCCAGCTGCAAAAATGTCGGCCAAGCTGGTGCTGTCTAGTGGGCGTACACCTAGATTTTTGCTCATGCTGATAAATAAGGTGCCATATAACGAACCCGAAGCTCCGCCCACGGTGCTCATCAACGTCATGCCGATTTTTTGCAAGGCCGCCTGCCACTCCAGGGTGCTTAAGTTTGGAATTTGCTCCTGCAAAGCCTGTAAACCGCGTTGCAAGTTGTAGACATGATCGCCATCGCCAATCGCTTGATCTAATTCAGTCACCGCCTCAGCATTGGCATCGATGACGTTCTGGATCTGGGTGAATAAGGCGCTGAGCAAATCGGTAGGCACGGGCATATTGGGGCTCCTAGGGGATGATCATTTATAGCGGGTTGAGCGTTTTTAAGCGAAATACACCGTTACCTTCATGGATTAACCGCGCATTATATTGTTTGCCCAACGCGTTGACTTTGGGGATGTACAATTCTTTGGTGGTATCGTTATAGTCACTTTCATTACTGGCGTTAATTTTTGTACCCGTTAAGTTTAGCAGCTGGTTTTTGCTAATACTGTCAAAAAATCCCTCGATGGTGCCGCGGTAATATTTACCTGTGAGGGTGTTGCCATTCAGATTAAATAAATAGCGTTGAGCGATGCCAGTGGTGGCGTCGACAAGATGTAAGCACTGATAGCTATAACTGGTACCGACAATACCGGGTTCATAAAAACAGCTTAAGCCGTGGGTACCATCCCAACCATACCAGCCAAAGTCGGTGCTGCTGAGAGTGCTCTCCAAGGCCAGTGTATCGCTATGGGGGCTGGTATCGGTATAGCTTAATTGCCATTGACCATAAAGGATATCGATTTTTGCTTTGTCGTTGTTGACATAAAAATTGTTAGTGGCGCGCGTCCATTGGCCGTTGCGCCTAGCGGCTTGGTAGGCTGCTGTTGTTTGCGCATGATAGAGCATTGTAGCTTCATACTCTGCTTCGGAGCTCTCATAATTTTGAGTATCCGCAAAACTGCTGGTCGCCAAGCTGCTTAGTAAGGCGCTGATGATAAATTTATACATAGTTAACTCCTCGAGTGATCATGCGGCCGCAACGTGTTACTTGCATCATGCAATACCAACAAGCCAGCGATGCTGTGTGAGCCTTTACTTTAGAACTTATCGCTTAACGCCAGATGAATTCGTTATTCGGCAACCAGCTGTTCGCAACGAAAACTGCTCACTCCCGGAAGACCTAAATGACTTGCCAGCCAGGGTAAGGCAGTTTGCAAGTCCGCTTTAAGCGTCCACGGGGGATTAATGACTATCATACCGCTGGCGGTCATGCCTGGGGCGTCGCTATCCCGTTGTTGCCCTAATTCGAATAATTGGATGTTGCGTATTCCACTGTTTCGCAGGGATTGTTCCAATCCAAGATTACGCTCTCGATTGACTACGGGATACCATAAGGCATAAGTGCCCGTGGCAAAGCGCTGTTGCATATTTTTCAGGGTTTTGACGACCCGTTGATAATCCTCCTTGATTTCATATGCCGGATCGATGAAGATTAGTCCTCGGCGCTCTGCCGGAGGCAACAGTTTGAGACTGGCTTCCAGACCATCTTCTTGCTTAATCTGAATATGACGCTCCGCTTTGATAACGCTAGTCAACAGTTCAAATTCATTAGGATGCAGTTCATGCAAAAACAGGCGATCTTTACTGCGCAGATAATGCTGCATGATTAAGGGTGACCCTGGATAATGCGATAAACGCGTTCCTGGATTGAAATGTTTAATCAATTGCACATAATCGGCGACGACCTTCGGGCATTCGCGTTGTTGCCAGAGTTTTGCTATCCCCTGATTAAATTCTTGGTTTTTTTGCGCTTGTGGATTTTGCAGGGCATACCACCCGGCGCCAGCATGCGTATCGATTAAGCAGTACGGCGCCTCTTTTTTACCTAAATACACTAATATTTGTTGCAATACCAGATGCTTCAGCACATCGGCAAAATTCCCGGCATGGAAAATATGTTTATAACTCAGCATGGTTTGGATTTCTCAGTAGTAAAACCTATGCATCATAAAACATTTGCGTAATCTTGTTCCAATTGTCTGAAGTTCATGGACGACATAAAACGGCTAAAACTAAACCACGCCGAAAGACCCATTAAATCGGTAAATTGCGGTGGTATAAATCGCGGCGCAATGACGGTGCCCTCATCGACGAGATCAACCAAGACTTTCATGTCTTCAATCATGGTTTTACCGCAAAAGAGCAGCGGAATTCGATCCGGCTTACCCTTGCTGACGGCCAGTCGCATAAAGTTGTAAGTCAACACAAAGCCTTTGATGTACGTTAAATCTTTAGTAAACGGCATACCATCGGGGGTGCTACCGCGAAACACGCGGCTGGCAAAATTAAAGCTTTCTTCCTGCCCTAGACCTTTACTTTGGAAAAATTTAAACACATCGATAAAGTCCGCACCCTCTTCGATCAAGGTAATCGCTCGAACGCGATCGATTAAACGCATTAAACGCTTAGGCGTGGAGCTGAGGGTTAAGATTTCCATCAACACCGCCAGTCCTTCTTGAGTAATGGTCGCTGAAGGGGGGCCTTTGCCCAGAAAGGTACAATAAGGTTGCGCGAGACCGTTGAGCGTGGTGCCAAGATGCACCCAGATTTCGTGGACTTCTAACACGCGTAGGTCACGCATATTAAACATGGCATCGGCCCGTAGTTTAATATAATCGGTACCCGCGGCGGCATCCGCCAGGATGCCATCACTAATCATGGCGCGCAGACCTTCGCCCGGAAATAGGGCTTGAATTTTGTCATTTAGAATGGTCACCGCATCTTTAGCAGGAATGGTTTTTTCCTCTTCCTGTAAACAATCCAGTTTTAGCAGCTCGGTTAAAGTTCCTTCCATCATGCTGCCTAAATCGGCAATGGTCGGGTCGCCCACATGAAACACATCTAATGAGGAACCATACATCTCTTGAGAAATATCCGAAAATAACGGCGTACCGCGGGCATCGAGCATGCGCACGACGGATTGATATTCTCGGCAAATACGGCGCATGATAACGCTTAAAGGATTGAGTTGCCCCAGCTTACGCATAAGATCGCGTTCAATTTGATAAAACTCGCGGCGTTTCTCCTCGGGAGAAAACGTAAGCGGACAAATTTGTCGATAATAGTCAGCATCAACTTTTGGCAATTCTTTACAGCCCGAAGCAAAGAATTGCTGTTTTACCGAGTCATCCCATTTGATCGCGTCTAACACTCGAATCGGTTGTTGCGCTTTGACAATACGATCAGACAGCAATTTAACTTCATTTAAATAGGCAGAAGGAGGTGTCGTTTTTTTGCGCATAGTAGATTATCCGGTAGAGAAAAATACCTCCTGCACAATTCAGCACAGGAGATGCGTTAAGCGAACGAGTTAATGCACATACAGCAGTTTTATCATAGCATCACTTCGCAGTGAGCGGGGAATGTCGTTGAGAAGGACAGGGATTTAGTGGATTAGAGGCCCGCTAGGGACTTGCCTGCAAGCCATTGACGGAATCGGTAAACGAATGGGTATGCCAGTTAATTGAGTGGGTGACCTCATTAACTGGCAGTAAGCTAATCAAAATTGCTAGGAGTAGCGTGCTAACCGAAGCTGTTAGTGTACTGCTAAGAGTATAGACACCATCACCCAAGCTATTCCCCCGGCAGCAGGGATAGTCAAAATCCATGCCCACACTATGCGTTCAATCACGGCTAATTTTAAGGCATGGGGATTTTTGGCAAAACCTACCCCCATAATCGCAGTGGAGATGCTATGTGTAGTCGAGACTGGCATGCCGAAATGTGCCGCAGTCAGGAGTATGGTGGCGGAACTGGTTTCGGCTGCAAAGCCATTGATTGGATGCAGTTTCACCATTTTATGCCCTAGCGTACGGATAATGCGCCAGCCGCCGACAGCGGTGCCCATCGCCATGACGAGGGCACACGTAAATATGACCCAGGAATCTATATCTTTTTCACCACCATCTGGCCGTAAGAACTCTGCCCAGCTAGGTAATTGATCTAAGGTGCCCGCGCCGTTTGCGGCAAAAATGGCCAAGGCAATAATTCCCATGGTTTTTTGTGCATCATTACTGCCATGTGCGAAACCCATGTAACCTGCTGACAATAATTGTGCTTTACCAAACACGAGGTTAATCCATTTGGGGCGCACTAGGCGTGCGAGCAGACCGCCAGCAGAATTCATGCTGCTGATAATTGCCATCAATCCGCCCATAATGATGATGCCTAAGGTAAAGCCTGCAACTGGCGAGCTGACCATGGGGATAATAACTTTCCACAGCAAGCCTTTGTTTTCTGTCCAGATAGCGGCGGTTTTTGACCAGATCAGTACGTCAAAATTATTATGCCCTGCCGCGACTGCTGCACCACATAAGCCGCCAATTAAGGCATGACTGGAGGAAGAGGGTAAACCTAATGCCCAGGTGATCAAATTCCAGATGATAGCGCCCGTCAGTGCACAAATAAGAATCTCCGGGCTGATATTAACCAAGCCCGTGTCAACTAAGCCTGAAGAAATGGTTTTGGCCACCGCGGTGCCCGAGAAAGCACCGAAGAGATTCGTAGCAGCCGCAAGCATGACGGCTTGGGTAGGCGTTAAAACTTTAGTGGCAACGACGGTAGCAATTGAGTTGGCAGTATCATGAAAGCCGTTGATAAACTCAAATACCAGTGCGGCCAGGATGACTAGCAGGAGCAGGGTCAACATGGCAAGCCTTTAAGAGTTTTTTAAGATGATATGGTAGACGACATTGCCTGCATCGCGGCAACGATCAATAGCTTTTTCCAAAATTTCAAACAAGTCCTTTTTGACCAAGTAGCGGATCGGGTCGCTCTCGTTGGTATAGACTTCACGATAGAGTTCTAAAATTTCTCGGTCCGCTTCCGCTTCAATGGTTTGTAATTGATCGTTTAATTCTTTGATACGTTCTAAATCCATGCCCGTGCGTAATAAACCGACCATGAGTTCTAACACCTCACAGGCTTTGGCAAGCATAGCGGCACGACTTTTGAAGTCGATATCGCCAGTGCGGCTTAACGCAAGTGAATAGCGTTCTGCGAATTTTTCTACGATTTTAGGGATTTTATATAAGGCACTGTTGAGTGCTTCTATATCTTCACGTTCTAAGACCGTGACAAAGGTGTTGACCAATTCTTCGCTGATTTGGGCAGATAATTCTTTTTGCCGACGTCTAACTTGGGTAAATTTTTCCAGGGATAGAGTGGTTGCAGGTGTGCTAAGCCATTCGGTTAAGGAATTTGCAGATAAACTGACCGATGCAGCGCTGGCTTCTAGTAAGCCATAAAATTTATCACCTTTGCCAAAGATGGTTTGTAACGAGAACATAAGATTTCCTTAATTTATGAGCCATAAGGCATTTATTATTTTCTATAATTATCGCATAACATCGTGCTTTAGGTTTATTGCTGCAACACAATTGCTAGCTAGCACACAGCGGGATGCCGATAATACTAGGCCTGGGTGTTGTATTTAAATGTTTAGCTGCTCTTTTTGCAGTTAAAAAACGCTTATGCTGCTTTTGCTTGCACTTAATTTGCTTGAGCTATAAACCAGATATTCACGCTGCCGCGTTTTATGGTGTAAGGCTTGGCATTTTTAACGCTGAAAATTTTTACTTAAACATTAGCTCACGAGCATACAACTTGTTATGGATATGATTGATTGGAACTCTATAGAGACTGTCCTACTCGATATGGATGGCACCTTGCTCGATTTAAATTTTGATAACCATTTTTGGTTGGAATTTGTGCCCTTAAAGTACGCACAGTTACATGATCTCAGTGTAGAGCATGCCAAGCAGGTGTTAGCGCCCCAATTCAAGGCGATGGAGGGGCAGCTCGAGTGGTATTGTCTAGATTATTGGAGTGCACGCTTAGCGTTAGATATTCAGGGTTTAAAAGCTGAGCTTGCTGGGTTAATTGCTGTTTTACCACATGTGACCGAATTTCTGGAACAACTGCAACAATCTAATAAACGCGTGTTTCTAGTGACGAACGCACATCGCGATAGTTTAGCGTTAAAAATGGACAAAACCTGTTTACAGCGTTTTTTTGACGGGCTGTATAGTTCGCATGACTTTGGGGTGGCGAAAGAAAATCCCCGCTTCTGGGAAAGTTTACAGTTACAGCTGCAATTTAATAAACAGCGCACGCTGATGATTGATGACAGTTTGGCGGTGCTCAATTCCGCCAAAGCCTTCGGAATTGCACATTTACTCACGATCAGTCAGCCAGATACCCAGCGTCCTAAACGCAGTAGTTTAGAGTATCCAGCGATTACTGACTTTCGGGAATTGTTACCCATTTTAAGTTAGTTGTCTAAGCTACTGAGTAGGACCTAAACCGTCCTAGCTGGGCTTTTTACGGAATGGTTTTTTATGTCCGCGTGCACTCTTATCGAAGGGCTTTTTAGGCTGGGGGGGTGGCTCGATCACTTCGGCTAAAAACTCTCGATTAATGGCCTGAACTGGGATTTTTTGCCCAATATAATCTTCAATATCCGGCATAGAGTAGGCGTATTCTTCGCAAATAAAACTAATCGCCTCGCCACTAGCACCAAAGCGTGCCGTCCGACCAATTCTATGGACATAGTCCTCGACATCTTGGGGTAAATCGTAATTAAAGACATGCGATACATCGGGGATGTGTAAACCACGAGCAGCCACATCGGTTGCGATTAACAAGGCAACACGATCTTCCTGAAAGTCATTTAATAACCGTTGCCGTTTTTCCTGCGGAACATCGCCGCTTAGGGCTGCCGCTTTATAACCATTAACCAACAAATAGCTGTTCAGCTGTTCTGCGCAGCGTTTCGTATTGACAAAAATAATCGAACGTACAGGCTGGTGTTGCTTTAATAGGCCCAAAAGTAGCGGAATTTTTTGTTCGTTAGATGGGCAGAATGCCGTTTGCGTAATGGCTTTAGATGTTACTTCTTCAGTTTCAATACGCACGAGCACCGGATTATTCATATGTTCATACGCTAATTCGGTGACTTTGTAAGATAACGTCGCCGAGAATAATAGATTTAAGCGTTTTTCCGGTTCGGGCATACGACGTAATAAAAAGCGAATATCTTTGATAAAACCCAGATCAAACATGCGATCAGCCTCATCCAGGACCATGACTTGAATATACGCTAATGAAAAGGCTTTTTGCTCGAAAAAATCAATCACTCGGCCCGGAGTGCCAATGATGATGTCAATATTGCCTTTGAGACTGAGTAATTGCTTTTGATAGTCAGTACCACCATAAATCAAAGCGAATTTAAAACCCAGGCCTGAGCTTAATTGCACAGCATCTTTATGAATTTGGATTGCCAATTCGCGCGTGGGTGCCAGTATCAAGGCTCGAGGATTACGAATTTTTTCGCTTTCATCATTCAGCAATTGCTGGAAGGTCGCGAGTAAAAAGGTCGCAGTCTTGCCAGTGCCCGTCTGCGCCTGGCCCGCCACATCTTTACCGCGCAGTAATAAGGGTAAGGCCTTATCTTGAATCGGGGTGCAAAAGTCGAATCCAGCGGCATTCAAGGCTTGCAAAATGCTATCGGACAACTCAAGATTACAAAAACGTGTTTTAGTTAAATGTGTATTTTTCATAGCCTAATAGCATAACTTAAAAATTCGCTAGGCCAAATTGATTAATGTTTTTCGATACAAATTGATTGACAAACCTAGTATATCCCTCCTATAGTTTTAAATTTGTAATTGTGGAGAACCAACGTGAGCGACTTAGTCCTGCATGTCAGCGATGGCGAATTTAATGATACCGTTCTTAAAGCCTCAGGCCCTGTATTAGTAGATTATTGGGCGGAATGGTGTGGGCCTTGTAAAATGATCGCACCTGTTCTGGATGAAATTGCTGCAGATTTTGCGGGCAAGTTAACTGTGGTAAAACTAAACATCGATGAAAATACCGAAACACCGCAACATTATGGTGTACGAGGTATTCCAACTTTAATGCTATTTAAAAATGGCGCGGTTGAAGCCACTAAAGTCGGTGCTCTAACAAAGTCACAGCTGGCTGAGTTTATTAATTCCAACATTTAAGCGGCGCAACTCATCCGAGTTTGTGAAAATACTTGGACGAACTTGGATGAGTAAGCTATACTAGTCTAACGCTATTTCGAGCGTACGGATCATTCTGTAATACATCCCAACTGTTGCATTCTTTTGTCGTAACGACTTTCTCTCGTTGCCCACATATCTTCATCATCCTTTTTTAATATGAATCTTACCGAGTTAAAACTTAAACAAGTCAGTGAAATCATCGATATTGCCGAATCCTTAGGATTAGAAAACGTAGCCCGCATTCGCAAACAAGAACTCATCTTTGCCATCCTAAAAAAACAAGCAAAAGGCGGAGAAGACATATATGGCGATGGGGTACTCGAAATACTACAAGATGGATTCGGATTTTTAAGGACCCCAGGGTGCTCCTACTTAGCTGGCCCAGATGATATTTATGTTTCCCCTAGTCAGATTAGACGCTTCAATTTACGCACTGGCGATACCATCAGCGGTAAAATTAGACCCCCCAAAGATAACGAACGCTATTTTGCGATGCTCAAAGTTGAAAGCATCAATTATGAGCCGCCCGAAAACACCAAGAACAAGATCCTGTTCACCAATCTTACGCCGTTATTTCCCAACCAACGTTTCACACTAGAACAAGGGAATGGCACCAGTGAAGATTTAACCAGCCGGGTGATTGATTTAATTGCTCCGATAGGTAAAGGACAACGGGGACTTATCGTTTCCCCGCCTAAGGCTGGTAAAACCATGATTATGCAAAGTCTGGCGCAGTCTATCGCTGAAAAAAATCCCGAATGTTATTTGATTGTATTGCTGATTGATGAACGCCCTGAAGAGGTGACTGAGATGCAGCGTTGCGTGCGTGGTGAAGTGGTTTCCAGTACCTTTGATGAACCTGCTACACGTCACGTACAAGTTGCAGATATGGTGATCGAAAAAGCACGGCGTATGGTCGAGCATAAACACGACGTGGTTATATTGTTAGACTCGATTACCCGTTTAGCACGAGCTTACAATACGGTCGCACCATCCTCGGGAAAAATTCTGTCAGGCGGTGTGGATGCCAATGCCTTAGAAAAACCCAAACGCTTTTTCGGGGCCGCTAGAAATATAGAAGAAGGGGGTAGCTTGACCATTATTGCGACAGCCCTGGTTGATACCGGATCGCGTATGGATGAGGTTATCTACGAAGA